>NZ_DAIQRQ010000018.1:38546-52835 GCF_036786105.1 Ohtaekwangia sp. | reverse complement strand
CAATTCAAATGTACGGATTTTCGGGATAGAAGGGTTTATATTTTAAAAGGATTGGTTTGTATTATTTTGGTTCTCACAGAATTTCACAGAAAGGATGCCGAAAAGATTCAACTTTATACTTTCATTAGCTTGTGAAATTGCTGCATTTATCTGTGAATTTCTGTGAGTTCTGTGGAAAATTTTTATTTAAACGAAGGCGAATCGAGTTTTTTGGAAATGCGAAACACTGAGTTGATCAATCCCACGTGGCTATACGTTTGCGGATAGTTACCCCACTGCGAGCCGTCCAGTCCTACATCTTCACTAAATATACCCAGGTGGTTGGCGAAGGTAAGTATAGTATCCAGCGTTTTAACGGCATCATCCACACGGCCTACACACGCCAGTGCGTCTACATACCAGAAGGCACACACCAGGAATGTTGCCTGAGGTTTGCCGAAATCATCCTGGTGCACATAGCGGTAGAAAAGTCCCTGATCTGTTTTGAGAAGATCTTCCAGTGCTTTTAAATGTTTGTGAGCACGTTCTGAGCGCGGATCGAGATAATTCATGGTGATGAGCTTCAGCGTGCTGGCATCGAGATGTTCCGCACCCATAGCCTGTGTATATACTTCCCGCTGTGGGTCATAACATTTTTCTAACAGGTCAGACGCCACCTTTTCCAATTTGCGCGCACGCTGCACCAGGTCGCTGTCGGTCATAGCATTTGCAATCTTGCAGGCAGCCTGGCAACCTGCCCAGTGAAACAGCAAGGTATAGGTGTGCAGCTGTTTTATATTCCGAAACTCCCACAAGCCTGCGTCCGGTTCCTCCATCGTTTTTTCAATCCAGTCGAGCAAACGACTTACCAGTGGTTTATAGGAACTTCGTTTGATATAGGTGAGCCGCCTGTCAGTAAATAAAGGTTGCAGCCCCACCAGCACCTGTCCGTATACATCGTTTTGAATCTGCAGGTATGCCTTGTTGCCAATACGCACGGGCTGGTTCTGCAGGTATCCTTCCAGCGGTATATGTTTTTCTTCCAGTTCTTTCTGGCCGGTGATGGAATATAGCGGCTGCATCCGGCCGGTATCGCGCATCAATACATTTTGTATATAGTTGAAATAACGTTCCAGCTCATCGAAGTGCCCCATTTCGTTGAATGCTTTCAGGGTATAGTATGAATCACGAAACCAGCAGTAACGATAGTCCCACGTGCGGGCGCTGCCGTTATGTTCCGGTAAGCTGGTTGTGCCGGAAGCAATAATGCCTCCTGTATCTTCGTATTGATGCAGCTTGAGCACAAGTGCGGAGCGAATGACCTGGTCCTGGTATATTTCCGGTATATAGGTGCTCTTCACCCAGGTTTGCCAGTGGCGCACTGTCTTGTTGATAAAATCCTCAACGGTAGCTTTGAGCGGTGCTTCCAATGGTTCGCCATAGGTAAATACCAGGTATTGCGTTTGGTCGAGTACGAACGGCTGCTCTTCCATAATATAGGAGAGTGGAAGTTCTGTAGTAAGCCGCGTCTGCATTTCGAAATTCATATAGCGCAGGTGATTGCTCGCCATGGCTACTTCCGGCACCAGCGTTCCGTAGTTCCCCATGGGCTTGCAGACTACTTTTACCACCGGACTCCCGTCAAGTGGTTCGATTTTGCGAACAATCATGAGCGGTTTGAAGAAACGTTCATACTGAAAGAAGCGCGGAGCACAGTCAATCACTCTGAATTTACCTTCCGTGCATTGAAACTCCGTACACAATACATTCGTGTTGTCGATATAGTATTGCCTACTGGTGTAGTCTCCCACGGGAGTTACGGAAAACTCGCCACCCTTTTTGGAATCAAGCAGCGAACCGAATAAAAATGAGCTGTCGAACCGTGGCAGACAAAGCCAGCGAATGTTAGCAGCCATGTCGATATAACCGAGATAAGAGCAATTTCCGATTATACCCATGTTATAGCGATGTACACTCATAGTTTGTAAATGGTTTCCCACATCCCGATAGCTATCGGGAACAGATATACACAGAAAGAATATAAAAAAGGTTCAGGCATTATGCAGTTATAGGCATAGTAAATTACCTGCATTTATCTGTGATTTCTATGATTCTGTGGGAGAAAATTAAGATGCAAGTTCATGAAGCAACCGAATAACATCGCGCTGTGAAGCGATCGAGTATTGTGCTACCGAGTGGCCCGGGCCAACCTTGATAGTGATGGCCCGGTCGGCCAGTATCCTGAACATATCTTCATCGGTTTTATCATCGCCGATGGCCAGCACAAAATCCGGATTACTCTCTTCCACCAGCTTGCGTGCGGCCACACCTTTATCGACACCGGCCAGACGTACTTCAATTACTTTGTTGCCATCGATCACCTGAAGCTGCCCGTTGCGCACCAAATGGAAAAGTGTATCCAGTAATTCACGTGAACGCGTGAAGCCTAATTCTGTTTCCACATTACGATAGTGCCAGGCGAGTGTATGAATTTTTTCTTCTACAAAGGAACCGGGGCAACGCTTGGTAAACATATCAAGTGTAGGGCGAATAACACTTTTCCAGCTTTGATCAATTTCTTTCTCCTGGCTCCACGTGTGATCGATGCGCTTGATAACCGCCCCATGCTCGGCCACTAAATTTACCGGTATATCTTTAAACCAGTTTTCGAGTACATGCGAGTCGCGACCGCTGATAATGGTGAGGTTGGTTTTAGGATCTGTACCTAATGTAGCCAGTAATTTAAGCAGGTCTTTATCAGGTACAGCTTCCCGCGGATGACGCGCATACGCTACCAGCGTGCCGTCATAGTCAAGCAGAAGGTTGCGTGTATGCGCTTCGTGAAATGACTGTATAATTTCCCTGCGGATAGAAGGCGTTACATACTTGCGCTGCTCCTGCTTCTGTTGTTGCTTGATTTCACTCAACTGGTATATAAAATCATTTACCCAACTGTTTACATCGTAGTCAATGAGACGCTTCTGCATAAGCTGCATTTTTCGGCGTTGTTCTTCCGGCGGCATCATAAGCGCCTGTTGTATAGCCTGCGACATTTCTATCGTGTCCAGCGGATTTACCAGCAAGGCTTCACCAAGTTCATTGGCAGCACCAGCCAGTTCACTTAAGATCAATACTCCCTGTTGCTCGGAACAACACGCCACATATTCTTTTGCTACCAGGTTCATACCATCGCGCAGTGGTGTAATAAGGGCAACGTCTGCTACGTGATACAGTGCGCACAGCTCTTCAAAACCGAGTTGATTATACCGGTATATTACGGGTTGCCACGATAACGTAGAGTATTTACCGTTGATACGACCGACATTTTCTTCAATCAGAATTCTACGTTCATTATATCGCGAGATGATTTGCCGCGAAGGTACTACCACCATGATGAAGACAACCTTCTCAATCCATTCCGGATGATCTTTCAGTAATTGCTCAAACCCCGACAGCCGGTGTGTTACGCCTTTGGTATAATCAAGCCGATCGACCGAGAATATAATTTTTTTGTCAGGAAAATTTTTGGTGATTGCTTCCATCTGCGCAAGCACTTCAGGTTGCTGCGATGCTGTATTGAATTTTTTGTAGTCGATACCCAGCGGAAACATATCAGCTTTCACTACGCGGTCTTCAAGACTGATGGTGCGATAGGAATGGTCGTATCCCAACACCATGCGCACACTCTTCAGAAAATGTTGTACATATTCATGTGTATGAAAACCAATGAGATCAGCTCCGAGCAAGCCGCGAATAATTTTTTCTTTCCACGGACGATGCAGAAGCCGGAATATTTCATACGAAGGAAAGGGTATATGTAAAAAGAATCCGATGGATACATCCGGCATCTTATCACGAATCAGTTGCGGCAGCAGAAATAATTGATAATCGTGTATCCAGATGGTATCTCCTGGTTTTACAGTTTTGAGTACTTCTTCCGCAAACTGATTATTTACTTCCTCATATTTCGCAAAAAACTCCTGATCATATACCACATATGAGGGAAAATAGTGGAATAATGGCCACAGTGTAGCGTTGCAAAAGCCGTTATAGTATTTATTATAGGTCTTGGGTTCAATGAAAACCGGTTCGACTGCAAACTCACCGGTAGAAGTAGATTGTTTTTTAAATTTCTTCCAGCGTTTTTCCGGGAAGTCTGCAGCGCCAAACCATTTGATCTGTTGAAAAGCACTTCGATTGGAAGCTGCATCAAAATAACTTTTCAGGGCAGTAACCAGACCACCATCACTTTGCTTTAGTAACACTTCATTGTCCTGTTCCTGCAATTGAAACGGTAAACGGTTCGATACGAGAATAAGGCTCCTGTCAGAGTTTTCCATTGGTAAAAAAGTATGTAAACGATCAAGGTATAGGTGCTCCGCTATAGCAGAGACGAACTATTTCATGATTATGAAAATCATGCCAGGCAGGAGGGATCAGACGATATCAGGAATTTAATATCATGATAAAGATACACTAATGCAAAGAGAATATAAACCGATAATGTAATATCGGCATACGGACGCATACATTTAAATTATAACTTGTCTGATACATTCATCCTGACTATACTTGACCTTTCTTTTGCAGCGCACCAGGTTCCAGATTGTACAACAGGCTGCAGTAATGTATCTACTAACCTCTGACAGATGAAAATATCGTATGCAATCTTGTTCGGGTTTCTTATGATTCTGTTGCTCTTTGCAGCGGCCACCTATGTTAACTTCAAACAATCGGAAAAAATTGACGAGAATTACGAGCTGCTTACGCGTTCTACCAATATAGTGAAGCAGAGCAACCGCTTTCAGCGAAATATACTGAACATGGTAAGCGGTCTTCGCGGCTATCTGCTTACCAACGAGCCATTCTTCATGCAGTCGTACGACTCTTCTATGCTGGAGAACGATGATATACTGGAAGAGCTTTCCATTCTTATCCGCGACAGCGTTGTACAGAGAGAGCGTTTGGAAGATATACTCGAATTGAATAATTATTGGGTGAATGAATTTGCGCGTCCCCTGATCGAGGCGCGCAAGCATGCATCAGCGTCAGACAGCAGCATGGCAGCATTCAATGCTTTATACCGTGCCAAGTTAGTGAATGGTATGGAGAAGGATGTGAACAAAAGTCTGCAACGAGAATTCCGTGAGTTTGCCAATCACGAGTATGCCGTGCGCGAAGGCATGAAACGTTCCATTTCGCAAATGGTGAGCAATACTAAAACCATCTCTTTCAGTCTTACTATATTTTCATTTATTGCCGGCATGGGTATAGCAATATTTATAGCGACTCATATTTCGTCTGGTATTGTAAAGATGGTGCGCATGGCGGATACCATTTCACAGGGAAATTATGAAGTATATATGCAGGCACAAGGCAAAGATGAACTTGGCAGCCTGGCCCGGTCACTCAACAACATGGCCCGCGTGTTGTCTGAAAGTATTTCATTGCTTCGGCGAAAGAACCAGGAGCTCGATCAGTTTGCTTACATTGTTTCGCACGATCTGAAGGCACCGCTGCGCGGCATCGATAATGTAGTAACCTGGATACAGGAAGATCATCTGCCTTTACTTCCTCCAAAGGTAGTTGAGTACCTCGATGTAATTAAAGGACGAGTACAGCGGGCTGAGAATTTGCTCAACGGTATTTTATCCTATTCGCGCGTGGGGCGTGAGTTACAACCCAAAGAAGAGGTGAACATCAACAATCTGCTGGAAGAAGTGCGCGAGTATCTTCCCAAGCGCCCGGGATTGAAACTATATATCGAGCCGGATTTACCGGTGCTCTTTACGGAGAAACTTCCTTTACAGCAAATATTCATGAACCTGCTGGTAAACGCTTTCAGGTACCATGATAAAGAACATGGTATGGTACGTGTGTATGGCAGGAAGACGGAACGCCATTATGAATTTTATATAGAAGACAACGGCCCCGGCATCTCCAGGGAGTATCACAAAAAGATATTTGTAATCTTCCAAACGCTGGAAGTGCGTGATATGCCCGAGGGCACCGGTGTAGGCCTCGCCATTGTAAAAAAGATACTGGACGATCGTAATCTATCTATCCGGGTGATTTCATCGCCAGGCAATGGCTCCACATTTATTTTTACATGGCCCTTAGAAACTGAATCATGAAACGAGTAGTCAATATTTTATTGGTTGAAGACGATACTCTGGATGTGATCGATGTACGCCGCACACTCGATAAACTTTCCATTGTATATACGTTGAAGGTAGCACGCAATGGCGAAGAGGCTATTCAGCTGCTGGAAGAAAGTAAAGGACCGGGCACTACACTTGCCGACTTTATTATACTTGATCTCAATATGCCGAAGATGAACGGCCTTGAGCTGTTGCAGGAGCTGCGTAACCACATGGTGTGGAAAGACATTCGCGTGTTTGTTCTTACCACATCCGAGGAGCGTGAAGATAAAGCGGCCGCTGCAGCCCTCGGTATATCGGGCTATATTGTAAAACCATTGAAGTTTAACAATCCAGGTTCTATTGATGCATTCAACCTGATGATCGACCTGATGAATATGCAAAACTGATTACTGTAATCAATTAAATTGATTGGGATAAGGGCGGCCTGTTCCCGTCTCGATGAACTTTTTCAGACTTCGCAGGTACAGTGCCCAGTTGAAGCTCCACTCGGCAAACTTGGGAGACGCGTCCTGCCAGTTGCTGTGAATAAATGTTACGATCGTGATGTTCGGGCTGGGTTCCAGTAGAAAATCGATTTGTGTATTGACCCACTCAAATTCACCTTGGGTGCATTGCCATTGCACCCACGTGCCCGATTGCAGCTTGGTAACCTTGAGGCTGACGGTTTCCGCACCAAAGGCCGGCTGAAATATACTGTTGAGTTGCGGATGGCCTTGTATGGTCGGGGTAAGCCACGATTTCATTGGCTGACAGGAAGTAAGAGCGTTATATACTTCTTCTCCGGTAGAATCCTGAATACCTAACAGGTGACGTATTTCTGGCATGATGAGAGGGATTAAAGGTGATGTATAGTTTGATCTGAAAATTAAATACAACAGTCGTAAAGAAAATCAAAAGGATAACCTGCGGGTGAAAGTATTAAAATTCCCGCTGCCGAACAATGCTTGTACCGGGCTTCACTGCAGGTATATACGGAGAAGTTGTAAATTCGTTTGACTTCTGTGTTTGCGTGTTTGCACCCTGCAGAAAGTGAAAGCAAAAGTGTCATGATCATCAATTATCCCCCACGTTTTATTCAAATGCCCCTGCTAAAACCTGTCTGTGTTCAAGGTTATTATGCTACTTTGTACACATTCATCCCCCTTGCAACGTTGTGTGAATGAACCGGGGTTGGATAACTACAACCGCTTACAGACCCATGACTGGAAAGAGAGTTTTCGGAGTGTTTACAGCAGCTATGCTGGTGATGGTGTCGGCCTTTGCGCAACAGCCCAAGAGCCGTATTAAACGTTATGGTATTAAAGATGGCCTTTCACAAGGCGTAGTCAACAGCATTTCGCAAGACGACCAGGGACTGATGTGGTTTGCGACCGAAGATGGCCTTAATCGTTTTGATGGCTATTCGTTCAAGATATTTAAAAACGATCCTGATAACACCCGTGGTCTGGCCGATAACTTCGTTCAGCATGTATATAAAGATTCGAAAGATGTGCTGTGGGTTTCATCCCGCAAGGGGCTGCAGCAGTTCGATCAGCGTAAAGAGCAGTTCACACTCTACAAGCACGATTATCCGGCAGAAGTTAATTATCCAACCAATGACGTGAGCTTCATGGCAGAAGGCAGTGCCCACAATTTATGGGTAGCCTGGTATGGCACTGGCTTCGCATCTTTTAATCGGGAAACAAAAAAATTTACACCCTACACCGATCGTATTCTGCCACAGCTTACCAGCACACAAACCCTTGCACTGCACGAAGATAAATTTGGTTTGCTTTGGGTGGGTACACAAAACGGTGGGCTCAATGTTTTTAAAGTGAGTAACGGTACCGTTGTAAAAAAACACGAAAGCTTGTCGGCCCCCACATCGCTGCCTTCGCGAAACATTCGCTGTTTTGCCGAAGATCATGACGGCAACATGTGGATTGGTACTGCCAGTGGCCTTGTTCTCTACAAACGACAAGAGAACAAGTTTTATACTTTCAACCTTCCGCACTTTGGTGTAGCGGGTAAAAGCATTTTTACTTTGCTTGCCGATAGCCGCGAGAACCTGTGGATCGGTGTGCAGGGCGGAGGATTATATACACTTGATCTCCGTCAGTTCAACAGCCGCCGGGTGGATGATATTATTTTTAATCATATTCAAAATCTGAATGATTATGATATTTCCAAGCGCACGGTGCAGGCCCTGTATGAAGATCGTGATAAAAACCTGTGGATTGGAACCTTTGGCGATGGTATATACATGATCAGTAGTATTGAAGAAAAATTCACCAGCATACAGATCAAGCAGTATACCAACGCAGCGCTCAGCTTCGTGCAGTATTATGGCATGTGTTATGATCAGAACGGCAATTTATGGCTGGGCACCGATGGCGATGGTATATATAAATCGAAAGTGAACGGCGATATCGTAAAACACTATACTGCCGATGGAAGGAAGGGAAGCATTGCCGATAACGCTATACTCAGTGCGCTGCGCGACCACAACAATACGCTGTGGTTCGGAACATACTCGCAGGGTATATTTCAGTACGATGCCGCACACGATGCCTTTTTGAACTACAGCTATAGCGGTACATTATCCGGAGGTAACGATGTGCGCGTAATCATGGAAGACTCGCAGCATAACATTTGGGTGGGAACCAACCGTGGCGGCTTGTGTTTGCTGGACAAGGCTACGCGCACATACAAGAATATACCCGGTGTAAAGGACGCCATGAGGGATGGCGATATTCGCTCTATTGCTGAAGATCGTTCGGGTGGATTGTGGATCGGTTGTTACGGCGATGGCCTTTATCGTTTTGATCCGCGCACCCGCAAGTCGAAACGATATTTCCATACATCGCAGCAGAACGATCAGTTGAAAAGTAATGTAGTGTTTTCGGTAAGCATTGATCGCAAAGGAAAGGTATGGATCGGCACCGGAGGCGGAGGACTCAGTGTATACAATCCGGCTACCAAGATCATAACACGCTTCAGCGAAAAGAGCGGCCTTGCAAATAACACGATCTACGCTATTCTCATTGATAATGCCGATAATTTATGGCTTAGCACAAACAAGGGTATATCGAAGTATGATGTGGCGAACAACCGGTTCTATAATTATGATGTGAATGATGGCTTGCAGGAAGGGCAGTTCAATCCGGGGTCAGCCCTTTATAATGATATAGCCGGGTATATGTGCTTCGGCGGAACCATGGCGCTGAATATATTCTATCCGGAACAGGTGGTGCAGAATTTGAAAAAGCCGGAAGTAATGCTCTCTGGTTTTCAGCTCTTCAATAAACCGGTGGAAGTGAACAGTAACGATGAGAATGATTTTTCACTCGACCAGGTGATCAGCCAGACGAAGAAAATTACACTGCGCCACGACCAGTCTGTGTTTACGTTTGATTTTGTTGCTATCAACTACAGTTATCCTGAAAAAAATAAATACGCCTATAAGCTCGAAGGTCTTGATCGTGACTGGAACTATGTAGGCAATCAGCGCTCAGCCACGTATCGCTATCTGCCGGCAGGCAGCTATACTTTTAAAGTGAAAGCTTCCAACCAGGATAACAACTGGAGTAATGATTATACCAGCATTGCTGTTACCGTGTTGCCCATCTTCTGGCGAACGCCGCTGGCATATTTACTTTATGTTTTGATCGTGGGCGGACTTTGTTTTGCAGCTGTATCGGTAAGAAGCAAACAAGCCGCTTTGCGCAAGCGACTCAAAATTGAGAAGGCACAGCGCAAGCGCGAGCGGCAGATGGTGCAGGAAAAGCTGAGCTTTTTTACCGAGATTTCGCACGAGTTTCGCACACCGCTTACGTTGATGATCGGCCCGCTGGAAGAAATGGTAACGCGCGAAGGCAGCTATACCCCAACAGGCCGTAAGTTGAAGATGGTATATCGCAACGCTCACAAGCTCCTGAATCTTATCAACAAGCTGCTGGATTACCGCAAGATCGAGAGCGGAAACATTGTGTTAAAGGTTAAGGAAGATGACATCGTAGCGTTTGTAGAAGAAATATATATCACGTTTAAAGAACTGGCCCATCGCAAGAATATAAATTTTAATTTTCATGCCAGCGAGCCATCGCTCATGGTTTGGTTCGATAAAGAGAAGCTGGAAATGGTGGTAAATAATATACTTTCCAATTCCTTTAAATATATAGGCAAGGGTAACGAGATCAGCATCTCTATTCAAAAGCAGGTATCCGAAAAGTGGCCGCAGGGCAAGGTCTCCATTAAAATCAAAGACAACGGTATCGGTATACCCAAGAAACAACTCGGCAATATATTCGACTGGTTCTATAAGGGCGACAACACGGCCCCTATGAGCTCCGGCATAGGGCTGGCGCTGGCCAAGAAACTGGTGCACCTGCATAAGGGCGAAATATATGTGGAGAGTACCGAAGGCAGCGGTTCTACTTTCAGCATCAAGATTCCGTTGGGCAAAGATCACTTCAAGCCCAGCGAAATTATTATTGACAATAGCGAAGACCGTTTCATATTGGGCGAAAACGGTCATGCTCCTCAATTACCCGAGCTGCTGCATGAAGATATTGAAGAGGAAGCATCAGGTAAGAAAGGCATGCGCAGTTTGTTGTTGGTGGAAGATGATGAAGATATACGCCTGTTTCTGCGCGAGTACTTTGAGAAGAGCTATAAGATACTGGAAGCTGGCAATGGCCGTGAGGGATTGGCCCTGGCGATGGATCATCACCCTGACCTGATCATCAGCGACATTATGATGCCGGAGATGAATGGTATAGATTTTTGCAAAGAACTGAAGAGTAACATTCGCACCAGTCATATACCCGTTATTCTGCTCACCGCCAAAACATCGCTTACTCACCACAAGGAAGGTATCGAGATTGGAGCAGATACCTACATCACCAAACCGTTTAGCCCGGAGATGCTGGCACTTACCATGAACAACCTGCTGCAGTCGCGCGAGAACCTCAAACGCTTTTACCGCAACTTGTTCACATCCGTGCCGGCTGGTGCAAGCGTTCCGGAGCCGCATTCGCCTGATGAGAAATTTTTGCATTCCATCCACGATATACTCAAAGCCAACCTCGATCACCCCGACTTCAATGTGAACGAGCTTTGCGAAGCGCTCAACATGAGCCGCTCCTTATTATATAAGAAAGTGAAAATGCTCACCGGCCTGTCGCCCGTAGAATATTTGCGATCGCTTCGCATGCAGGAAGCCGCCCAGTTGCTCAAGTCGCAGAAGTACAAAGTTTTTGAAGTGGTGTACATGGTCGGTTTTTCAGACCTGAAGTACTTTCGCCAGTGTTTTGTGAAGGAATTTGGATTCCCGCCTTCCGAATTCATTAAGAACGGCGATTCGAAAGAATAGACATTTGTCCCCCTTCGTTGTGGACAACCGGAAAGGGGACATATTTCTTTTGCCGTATCCTCAAAATCTCCTTAGAAAACGATTGTTTAGACAAAAAAGCCATCCCTCCCTCACGAATTACAAATTTACCCCTCTTTTTAGGAAACGATTCCGGTGAATTTTATGCAAAGGTTTGCACCTAAACCGCAACTGTAACCTAAATAAACCATTCGTCCTGACCATGAAACTCCCATTCTTCAATTCCGGGTAGCGCCAGACTCGTCCACATCGCTCGAATCTGAGCAGCATTTCTGTACTCAACAAATTCCGCAACCTTATGATAAAAAAACATCTACGTAAAAAAATTATCACCTCCGTCATGATGTTCATGACCATCCTGACACCGCTCTTCGGTGCGGCTCCCGACATTACTGTAACCGGTAAAATCACGTCAAAGGATGACGGCTCATCACTGCCAGGAGTAAATGTGATTGTGAAAGGAACTTCCATTGGAACAACGTCTGACGCAGAAGGACGCTATTCCCTCAACGTGCCCGACCAGAATGCGGTGCTCGTTTTCTCTTTTATAGGCTACCAGACTCAGGAAGTTTCTGTTGGCGGACAAACCAGCATTGACGTTGTGCTTGTCTCCGATGTAGAAACCCTTTCGGAAGTTGTGGTGGTAGGATACGGTGAACAAAAACGCGAAACCGTAACCGGATCAATTTCCCAGATAAAGGGCGAAGACATGGTGAAGAGCCCGCAGCCCAACGTATCCAACTCGCTGGCAGGTCGCTTCTCAGGTATTATTGCCAGTAACCGCGGTGGTGAGCCGGGTAATGATGGTAGTAGTTATAATATTCGTGGTCTTGCCACTACCGGAAACAACGATGTGCTGGTGGTGATCGATGGTATACCCGGTGCACTCGGTGGTTTGGAACGCTTGAACCCCAACGATATCGAAAGTATATCGATACTCAAAGATGCATCCGCAGCGGTGTACGGAAACCGTGCAGCGAATGGAGTTATACTGGTAACCACCAAACGCGGTAAGACAGGCAAACCGGTTATTTCTTATAGTTACAACCAGGGTTTTTCATCGCCTACGCGTTTGCCACACATGGCCGATGCAGCAACCTATGCTACCATACAGAACGAGATTGACTACTACAATAATAAATCGGGTGGTATGAATCAGCACTATAGTGACGCTGAAATACAAAAATTCAGAGATGGCTCTGATCCGCTCAATTACCCGAACACGAACTGGGCAAAAGAAGCGCTGAAGAATGTATCGCTGCAAAACCAGCATAATCTTTCTATCAACGGAGGCACGTCCGATGTTCGTTACTATGTGTCACTCGGAAAAACATTCCAGGATGGTTTGTACAAGCACGGTGCCACCAAGTATAACCAGTACAACTTCCGTTCGAACATTGATGCTAACGTAACGAAAGATTTTAAAGTATCGCTTTCATTGGCAGGTCGCGAAGAAGATCGCCAGTATCCTATATCTTCTGCGAACGATATTTTCCGTTCTATATACCGTGCATATCCTACCGTGGCAGCACGCTATCCAAACGGTTTGCCTTCTTATGGAGTGGAGGGTAATAACCCGATCATTATGTCTACCACCACCGGCGGCACGAACGTAAATCCGATTTATGTGTTCAATAGTGTACTGCGTGGAAGCTATAATATACCACAGGTAAAAGGTTTGTCGGTAGATGGATTTATGGCAGTGGATAAAACCTGGAACTTTGATAAAGCTTTCAGCAAACCTTATACAGTATACTCTTACAACAGCACGAGCAATGTATATTCACCAACGGTTACCGGTGGTTCATCCGGAGCAGCAAAGCTTACTGAATCGCAGGAGAATACCAGCCTTGTAACACGCAACATCAAGCTTAACTTTGAGAGACAATTAGGAGATCACTTTATCAGTGCTTTTGTTTCGTATGAGCGAAGCAAAAATCATCGCGAAACGTTTGGTGCATCACGCATCAACTACCCGACAACGCTTACACCGGAGCTTTCGCAAGGAGGATCGGCCGCTACAGACCGCGACAACTATGGAAGCAGCTATAATTTTACCCGCAGAAGTTATATAGGAAAGATCTCCTATAATTACAAAGAGAAGTATCTGCTCGAAGTGCAAACCCGTATCGATGGTTCTTCTATATTTCCGAAAGGAAAACAATATGGAACGTTCTCAGCAGTATCTGCAGGGTGGAGAATTTCAGAAGAGAACTGGTTTGCCGATAACATATCGTTTATTAACGATTTGAAGTTACGTGCATCGTATGGCGAGCTTGGAAACGACAATGTGGCCATGTTCCAGTATATTAACAACAACACGTTTAATAATACCTACGTTATTGGTGGCGACAAGTATCCCGGCCTGGACTTGACGAAGCTTGCCAACCCGAATATTACATGGGAAACTTCCAAGAAAACAGATATAGGGTTGAATGCGGTGTTTCTTAAAAACTTTACATTCGAATTTATATACTTCCAGCAGAAAAGATCTAATATTCTGGCCACACGTAATGCTTCCATTCCTGGAGTATCCGGTATTGTAAACCCTTATGGCTCAGATCCACTGGTTCCCAACGAAAATATTGGTAAAGTAAATAGTGAAGGTTTCGAAACAACGATAGGTTATAAGCACCAGGGAGAATTCTGGTATGGTGCATCGGCGAATATGACACTTGCCAAAAGCAAAATAGTATTTATAGATGAAGCCCCTTCTGTATTGAGCTATCAGCGCCAGACAGGCCGTCCACTGAATACGTATTTACTGTATAATGC
>NZ_DAIQRQ010000018.1:0-38446 GCF_036786105.1 Ohtaekwangia sp. | reverse complement strand
TGAGCTATCAGCGCCAGACAGGCCGTCCACTGAATACGTATTTACTGTATAATGCGATCGGTATCTTCCGTACGCAAAGCGATCTGGATAGCCATCCACACCTTGACAACGCACAACTCGGTGACCTGATCTACGAAGACTACAATGGCGATGGTAAGATTACGGCAGACGATCAGGTGCGCACCAAGTATGGAAATATACCGCAGATTACATACGGTATAAACCTGAATGCAGGCTGGAAGCGTTTCGATGTATCCATACTCTTCTCTGGTCAGGGACGCGTTAGCCAGTTTGTATTACCTGAATCCGGAACGATCGGTAACTTCTATAGCGACTGGGCTGATAATCGTTGGAGTCCTTCCAATGTAAACGGCAGCTTCCCACGCGTAGATACCCGTGCATCGTCTTCGATAAACGGTGGTTTGTATCGCAGCACATTCTGGTTAAATAACGCATCATTCCTTCGTTTGAAGAATATAGCGATTGGATATAACATTCCTGCAGCCATCGCATCCAAGCTTCATCTCTCCAACCTGCGCGTATATGCTAATGCCTTTAACCTCTTTACAATAACAAAGGTTAAAAACTATGATCCGGAAGGAAGCAGCGAGAGCGGACAGTTCTATCCGCAGCAGCGTATCATTAACCTGGGTGTAAACCTTCAGTTCTAAAACATGAAAATTATGAGAATGAAATTTAGATATATACTCCTGATAGGTGCCGTTGCACTGGCAGCATCGATGGTTGGCTGTAAAGAAGATTTTCTTGATATAAAGCCAACCAGTATCGTAACAGACGATGTTCTTGCACAAGACTCGGCATTGCTTGAAGATTTTATCGTTAACCGCTATATGGGGGTGCGTTTGCAGGATAAAGAAGGTGAAGGAACTGCCCCCGGTTTTGGTCGCGGATTCGAATATGCATTGTGGGCATCGGTAACCGATGAAGCCATGTATAACAGTGATGATAACACGTGGCTGATGCAACGTGGATTGCTGGCGCCTGAAAATACAGGTATAGCCGGAACATTCTGGTCAAGAAGCTATCGCAGCATTCGTGAATGCAATACCGCTTTGAAAACGCTCAACAAAATTACGATGAGCCAGGCACACAAAGATCAGTTAACAGCTGAAGTGAAATTTATTCGTGCATACCGTTATCACGATCTGCTGCGCAACTATGGTAAAGTAGTGTTGATGGGCGATTCAGTATATAACCTCGATGACAAGCTTACAAATGATGCACTCTTTCAGCGTGCTTCTATTGCAGACGGTGTCAATTATATAGTAAAAGAGCTCGATGCTGCTGCTGCTAATTTGCCGGCGGCAAACGATAATACGAAATGGAAACTGGGTCGCGCAACAAAAGGTGCAGCCCTGGCATTGAAGGCACGTGTTCTGTTGTATGCTGCAAGCCCGCTGTACAACGCAGGCACATGGCAAGCCGCTGCCGCTGCTGCACAGGATGTAATTTCATTAGGCGCATATTCACTGCATTCCGATTACCAGGAGTTGTTCCATACACCATCGAGCAGCGAGATCATTTTTGAAAGACTCTATGCAATTGGTGCACGACACGTTTGTTTGGAAATCTCCAACAGCCCGAATGGTTACGGTGGCTGGGCCGGTAACACACCACTCCAGAATTTAGTGGATGCTTATGAAGTAAAAGTAGATGCTAACACCGCGGTGCCATTCGACTGGAATAATTCTACGCATGCAAATGATCCATATAGCAATCGCGACCCACGTTTTTATGCAAGTATACTGTATAACGGTGCTGACTATCGCGGTCGTGCTATTGAAACCTTTACACCAGGTGGCCAGGATAGCAAAGATGGTAAAGACAACTGGAACACTTCCAAGACCGGCTATTACCTGCGCAAATTCCTGGACGACAATCTGCCGATCAACAACCCGTGGGATGTGGCCGGTACACAACCGTGGATTTATATGCGTTATGCCGAAGTATTGTTGAACTATGCTGAAGCGCAGAACGAAGCAGTAGGTCCGGATGGTACAGTATATAACGCAATCAATCTGATACGTGCACGTGCCAACATGCCGGCGCTGCCTGCTGGTCTTACGCAGGATAAAATGCGTGATGCTATTCGCAGGGAACGGCAGGTAGAGCTCGCCTTTGAAGAGCACCGCTTCTACGATGTGCGCCGCTGGATGATCGCCATGGATACCGAGAATGAACCGGCCTATGGTATTACTATTACTAAGAACGGAAGTACATTAACGTACGCACGCAAAGTTGCACTCGATGGACGCAAGTTCGAAGAGAAACATTACTGGCTGCCGATTCCGCGCGCAGAGATACAAGCCTCCGGAAACAAGCTGGAGCAGAATCCGAACTATTAATTCGTAAACAGGTAAACATGCAACGGGCACACGAGAACATCGTGTGCCCCGCTGCATTTTTTTCAAAATATTATGCAGTGGTCACAACTTCGCTATTTTATTCTAACCACAGCTATTTATAGCAGCATAGCCTGGTTGCTCACAGCCTGCAACACACCTACTACTCCGGGCGGCTTTGTGCAGCTCGACCCTTCCGAAACCGGTATATCTTTTGCCAACACACTGGAAGAAACGCCAGTACGCAACATCATGACGTATGAGTATATGTACAACGGCGGTGGCGTGGCAGCCGGTGATCTCAACAACGATGGCCTCATCGATCTCATCTTTACAGGTAACACCGTTTCCAACAAAGTATACCTCAACAAAGGTCAATGGAGATTTGAAGACATTACAGAAAAAGCCGGTCTTGCCGGACGGCCGCACTGGAAAACCGGTGTAACGCTGGCCGATGTGAATGCAGACGGCAAACTGGATATATACCTGTGTTATTCCGGCCCCGGCACAGATCAGGAGCGCTGCAACGAACTATATATTAACAATGGTGAAGCGGTGCCTACATTTACCGAACAGGCAGCCGCGTATGGCCTGGATGCATGCGGTACATTTTCTACCCAAGCCTCTTTCTTTGATTACGACCGCGATGGTGATCTCGATATGTTTCTGCTCAACCATGCGCGGCTTACCTATAATCCCTTTTTTAATTCGCGAAAGCTGCGTGCCATGCGCCACCCGCAATACGGTAATCGCCTGTATCGAAACGATCAGGGCAAATATACCGATGTGAGTGTAGTAGCCGGCATTCATGGCAGTGGTGTAAACTTTGGGCTCGGTGTTTCGGTAAGCGACATTGACCTGGATGGCTGGCCCGATCTCTATGTTTCCAACGACTATGAAGAGCAGGATTTTCTATACCTCAACAATCACGATGGTACATTTCGTGAAACCCTTCGAAAATCATTCCGTCATATAGCCCGCAACGGCATGGGCACCGATATAGCCGACTATAACAACGATGGTTTACCCGATGTGATGGTAGTAGATATGCTGCCGGAAGATAATTACCGTCAAAAAATATTGAAAGGCCCGGACGATTACGATCGTTATAATTTACTGCGCGATAGCGGCTATCATCACCAGAATATGCGCAATGTATTGCAGCTCAACCTGGGTATAGGGCCGGATAGCGTACCCGTCTTCAGTGAAATTGGTCAACTCGCAGGCGTATCCAATACCGATTGGAGCTGGTCGCCATTGTTTGCTGATTTTGATAATGATGGCTGGAAAGACTTGCTCATTACCAATGGCTTTCTGCGCGACTTCACCAATCTCGATTTTGTAAAATATAGCTATGAAGCAAATCAAAAGAAGAACCGTGCACAGGGTGGCGCACAGGAACCGTATGAGCTGGTAAAGCAACTTCCTTCTACCAAACTGCAGCACTATATATTTCGCAATAACCACGACCTCACCTTTACCAACGCCACACAATCGTGGAATCTGGCAGAGAAGTCCGTAGCCAATGGAGCCATCTATGCCGACCTCGATAACGATGGTGATCTGGACATTGTGACTAATAATATTAACCAACCGGCTTCTGTATATCGCAATGATATAGCTGGTAAAAATGATCATTATATAAAAATACGATTGCAGGGCAGCGCGCAGAATACTTTTGCCATCGGTGCGAAAGTGAAGATCAGTACCAAAGATCATGAACAAGTACAGGAGTTGGTGATGACAAGGGGCTTCCAGTCGGCTGTGCCCGCGGAAATAATTTTTGGCACAGGCTCCGATACAACAATAGCCGAAATTCAGGTAACATGGCCCGATGGTATAACAACTTTGCTAACCGATGTGAAATCTGACACGGTGTTGCCGATTCACTACAAGCCGTATGTTTCAACGGGCACAAGCTATATATCCGGTGCAAAGAAATGGTTTGAAGATGTGGCAGCGCGATCGCGCATTGCCTATCGCCACAAAGAAAATGATTTTATCGATTACAAGATACAATATATAGTTCCCTACCAGCTTTCAAAGTATGGACCCTGCATTGCATCGGTGGATGTAAATAAGGATGGTGAAGACGATTTTTATATCGGTGGTGCCAGCGGCCAGTCAGGCAAGCTATATATAGCGAAGCAGGGCACTTTTACAGAACACAAAACACAACCGTGGGCAGCGGATAGCTTGCAGGAAGACACCGGGTCATTATTCTTTGATGCCGATGGCGATAATGATGCTGATTTGTATGTGGTAAGCGGAGGCGTTGAATTTCCGCCAGCCTGGGCACCGTTGCTGCAAGACAGACTTTATCTGAATGATGGTACCGGCAAATTCACCAAAGCAGAAAATATACTTCCATCCGATATAGCGAATGGAAGCTGCGCAGCAGCGAGTGATTTCGATAAAGATGGCGACCTTGATTTGTTCGTGGGCGGACGATCAGTACCCGGTAATTATCCACTGCCATCGCTGAGCTACCTGCTGCGCAACGAAACCAAAAACGGTATTGTAAAATTTACACGCGTTACACCCGAAGCATTGCAAAAGCCGGGCATGGTAACATCCGCGTTATGGACAGACTATAATCATGATACCTGGCCCGACCTGATGATTGCCGGTGAGTTTATGCCGGTAATGCTCTTCGAGAATCAGCAGGGAAAGCTCGTTGATAAAACACATGAAGCTGGTCTTGAACATACTGAAGGCCTGTGGTGCAAACTATACGAAGCGGATATGGATAACGATGGCGATCCGGATGTGATTGCCGGCAATGCCGGATTGAATTTACCTTTTAAGGCATCGGTTACAGAACCGCTCACCATACATGCCGGAGATTTCAATGGTGATGGCCGTATCGATCCCATCATGTCGTACTATATACAGGGCAAACAATATCCCTATAGCTCACGCGATGAAATGCTGGAACAACTGCCCGCGTTGAAACGCAAGTTTATAACGTACGAGTCGTACGCAAAGGCTACGCTTGTTGATATTCTCACAGATGAGCAACGTGCAAGCGCCAAAGTACTTTCGGTATATACTACGGCAAGTTGCATACTTAATAACAACGGTCACGGAAAATTTACCTGCACCGCATTGCCGGTAGAAGCACAGTTTAGCATGATATCGGCTATAGCATTCGAAGATTTTAATCACGATGGTATAAAGGATATACTGGTTGCTGGTAATTTTTATCCGTACCGTGTGCAGTGGGGGCGTAACGATGCGTCTTCCGGGTTAGTGCTGCAGGGCACTGTTAGTGGCAAATATATACCTCAGTTATACCGACAAACAGGTTTTTATGCAGTGGGTGACATACGCAGCATGGCATTGTTGAAAAGTGCTAACCAGCGCCTCGTACTCCTGGGCCGCAACGATGATACACCGCTGCTTTTTAAATGCGTTCCATAATTTGTTAAACTTATACAGACTATTTATTCATGTGTAGAAATTATTTATTGGTGATGCTGGCAATAGTAGTTGGCGGTTGTTCGAAGTCAGATTCCGCTGGCCCTGCATCTTCTTCCAATGAGACGGTGGTCACCATTCACGTTCAGGATAAAAAACAAACCATTCACAACTTCGGTGCATCCGATGCGTGGGCTTGCCAATATATAGGCTTGTGGCCCGATGAAAAACGAAATCAGGTGGCCAACTGGTTGTTCAGCACGGAAACCGATGCAGCCGGTAAACCTGCCGGTATAGGGCTCTCGCTCTGGCGATTTAATATTGGAGCCGGTAGTGCTGCACAAGATAATATCTCCGATGAGTGGCGCAGAGCAGAAGGTTTTATGAAAGATGATAAAACTTACGACTGGTCGAGGCAGGCGGGGCAGCAGTGGTTCATGCAGGCTGCGCAGCAGCGCGGGGTATCGCAGTTCCTCGCGTTTACCAATAGCCCTCCCGTACAGCTTACAAGGAATGGAAAGGCATTTTCAAGTGATGGCGGCCATGCTAATATCAGCGCCACCAACTATAAAGCATTTGCTGTATTTCTTGCAGATATAGTAAAGCATTTTCAGTCGCAAGGCATTACGCTCAATTACCTGAGCCCCTTTAACGAGCCGCAGTGGGACTGGACTAGCAATGGACAGGAAGGAACTCCCTATACCAACCAGGAGATTGTTGATATCACGAAGAAGCTGGATTCAGTGCTCACGGCCTATAGTCTGTCTACACGCATTCAGATAGGAGAGGCTGCCAAGATGAACTATCTCTACGAAGAAAGCGATAAGCCAACGCGTGGCAACCAGATCAAGGATTTTTTTGGCAACACATCTTCGCATTATATAGGCGATCTGTCGCATGTAGATAAGATGATATCCGCGCACAGCTACTTTACGTCAGCACCCATGGAGACAATGATCCAGGTGCGTAAAAATATAGCGAATGCTATATCGCAGGCCTCTATACCATTAGAGTTCTGGCAAAGTGAATATTGTATACTGGGCGAT
Organism: Ohtaekwangia sp.; assembly: GCF_036786105.1. NCBI lineage: Bacteria > Pseudomonadati > Bacteroidota > Cytophagia > Cytophagales > Fulvivirgaceae > Ohtaekwangia > Ohtaekwangia sp. The sequence goes on along the minus strand of NZ_DAIQRQ010000018.1, from coordinate 31,617 downwards.
CAGGAAGAAATTCCCGGCGGTGGTAAAGATACAGGCATGACTACGGCACTCTATGTAGCACGCCTTATTCATCACGACCTTACGGTAGCCAATGCTTCTGCCTGGCAGTGGTGGACGGCTATATCGGTATATGATTATAAAGACGGACTTATTTATGCTGATAAGAATAAAACCAATGGAAATATAGAAGATACCAAATTGCTGTGGGCACTGGGTAACTATAGCCGGTTTATTCGCCCGGGCGCAGTGCGGGTTAGTGTAACATCGGATAAAAACATAAACAACACCAAGGGTTTGATGATTTCATCCTATATACATGAAACCGATAAAAAACTGGTTACGATTATTGTTAACTACAGTAACATCGATTCGGTGATCCAGCTGGCGGTTGACGGAGCCAAAACCGGACCAATAAAACCCTACATCACCTCTGCACAGGCAGACGAAGACCTGAAGCCTCTTGCCGATGTAGCGGCCGATCAATCAATAACCATCCCCAGGAACGCAGTCGTGACGCTGGTGAGTGATATGGTTGAATAATATGAATACCCAAACCCAGATATTCTGTGAAAAATATAGTTTACATCCTGCTGCTATATATGCTGTTGCCCGGTGCCGATGTGCTGGCGCAGCGGCAGACTACTCTTTTTAATGACGACTGGAAGTTTTACAAAGGTGATGTAACATCCGGAGAGAAATTGGCAACATCCGATCAGGCATGGCGCACGGTAGACCTGCCGCACGATTGGAGCATTGAAGGACCTTTCAGCGATGCCTGGGCCAGTGGCACCGGTTATCTTCCTGCCGGCATCGGCTGGTATAGAAAATCGTTCGGGCTTTTGCCTGGCCAACAGAACAAAAACATTTATCTGTATTTTGATGGTGTATATAAAAACAGCGAAGTATGGATCAATGAACATTACCTGGGCAAACGACCCAATGGTTATGCTTCTTTCTATTACGATGTTACTCCTTACCTGAAAGCCAAAGGTAAAAATCTGGTAGCGGTAAAAGTAGATCACACCGATTTTGCTGACTCACGCTGGTATACCGGCTCCGGTATAAATCGAAATGTATATTTAATTGCGACCGATCCGGTACACATAGCAGTGTGGGGAACGGTGTTTACAACGCCATCTGTTTCTGCAGAGAAAGCTGTAGCCGATGTGCAGGTAACTGTAAAGAACAATACACTCCAATCATCAGATACCCGTATCGTAGTAACGCTTCAGGATGGAAACGGTAAAATAGTAGCCACAAGCGAAGCCAAAGCAACGGCGGCCCATGGAAAAACAACAGACCTCCATGTATCGATGGCGATAAATAAACCTTCTCTGTGGTCTGCCGAAAAGCCTGCGCTTTATACATTGCATACAACACTCTATGCAGGAAGTAAAGCGGTAGATGATGTGACAGAACGCGTAGGCTTCCGCACGTTTCGTTTTGATGCCAACAAAGGTTTCTTCCTGAATGATGTTAACCTCAAACTGAAAGGAGTATGTATACACGATGATGCCGGAGCACTTGGTTCGGCGGTGCCGAAAGATGTATGGGCACGCAGGCTGAGAGCGCTCAAGGCCGGAGGCTGCAATTCCATTCGCATGAGCCATAACCCGCACCAGGATTATCTATATGATCTGTGCGATGAATTGGGATTCATTGTTCAGGATGAAGCGTTCGATGAGTGGGAGATAGGTAAAAACAAATGGATCAAGGGATGGAATATAGGCACACCTGGTAAAGATGGCTATCATACTTACTTTGCCGAATGGGCTGACCGCGATCTGCGCGATATGATTTTGCGCGATCGTAATCATGCCTGCGTCCTGATGTGGAGCATTGGTAATGAGATCGACTACCCGAACGATCCCTATTCACACGAAGTGTTGAACACAGGCAGAAACCCACAGATATATGGCAGAGGCTACGAGGCGGGTAATCCTCCGGCCAGCAGGTTGGGCGAAATAGCCCGGCATCTTGTGCAGGTAGTAAAACAAACGGACACTACACGACCGGTTACAGCGGCGCTTGCCGGTGTGGTGATGTCCAACTATACATCGTTTCCGGATGCACTCGATATTGTAGGCTATAATTACCAGGAGTATCGCTATGCCGAAGATCATCGTCAATATCCCAATCGCATAATCTACGGCAGCGAGAATAGTCGTTCATACAACGCCTGGGCTGTTGTTGATAGTACAGAGTATATTTCCGCGCAGTACTTGTGGACGGGTATAGATTTTATGGGCGAAGCACACGTATGGCCGTTGCGCAGCAGCGGTGTTGGCCTTCTGGATCTTGCGGGTTTTGAAAAGCCCGAGTATTATTATCGCAAAAGCCTTTGGTCGAATGATCCTGTGGTATACCTCGCAGCACGAAAATTACCGGCTGAGCGCAGGCGTGCTATGGTTGGCGGCGATATACAATCACACTGGAATTGGAATGGCACCGATTCCCTTCAAGTGCTTTGCTTCACCAATGCCGGTGAAGCCGAATTGTTTGTGAATGGAAAGTCGCTCGGTAAAAGAAAACGTACGCAGCAAGATCAGCAAATCATTCATTGGAGCGTACGCTACGAACCTGGTGAGGTAACCGTGCAAGCCTATAACAATGGTGTAGCAGGAGGTAAGTATACATTAGTGACCAGCGGCGAAGCCACTTCGCTGGCGGTGAATACTGACCGCAAAGACCTTCCGGCCAATAGGGACAACGTTGCGCACGTTTCCATCTCCGCTATAGATATGCGTGGCAACATTAATTATCAGGCAGCACAGGAAGTAGAAATTAGTATAGAAGGTCCTGGTAAATTGATAGGCCTGGAAAGCGGTGATCTTGCGAGTCATGAAGATTACAAAGCTTCAAAGCGGAAATTATACCAGGGAAAATTACTGGCATATATACAAGCTGTAAAACCAGGACGTATTAAGGTCACTGTAAACGCGGTAGGTTTAAAATCTTCTACACTGGAGTTAAATGCAACGGAACAACGGTGATCCATACCGCTCATCATGCAGTTAGTAACGATCACAGGCCGTATTTGAATTTCAACATTTCCAGCAACCATTGGTCGACTAAATGATACAAAATCCGAATCACTTTATACATTTGCAGCTTCTTACCTGAAGACGCAGGTAGGTTAGGTTAAGAAAGCAGGCTATATCAGACGGATGAAGCCTGCTTTTATCATTTATATACTTCTGTTCATAATGCTGAAGATTAATTTGCCCCAGGTATCGCCATGGGTTGTGCTGGTTTAATCTTGTCGTAATCTGCCACGCCCGTTTTGGCAGCCCACTGGCTGTATTCAACAGAGAGCTCATTCACAACGTCAGGAAATTTTCCGGATAGATCGGTCGTCTCGCCCCGATCTTTACTTAAATCATACAACTCCCAGGTGTACAAAGGATACGTAGATACAATCTTCCATTTTCCTTTGCGCACGGCACGATTGCCGGCTCGCTCCCAGCATAGTGCTTCACCGCGATCTACTTCGGCAGCTTGCCCGCTCAGCACCGGCAGAAGATTTTTGCCAGCCAACGGCAGCGCTGTGTGCCCGTTGTATTTTTCAGGATACTTCGCACCGGCCAGTGCATAAAATGTAGGCGCTATATCTATAATGTGGCCGGTGCCTTTTACAATCGCTCCACGCTTTACATAACCTGGAAACCACGCAATGAACGGCGTGCAGATGCCACCTTCATGCATGTTGTTTTTATATTGACGAAGCGGAGTGTTGGAAACGTACGCCCAGCTTTGTTCCTGGTAATCGTATGATCCCGGTGTGCCGATCGGCCCGGTGTTGCGCTGCGGCTTGCGCGCTGTGCTTGCATAACCGCCCTGTGCGCCATTGTCAGACAGAAATACAATGAGCGTGTTGTTATCTTTTTTCAGTTCTTTCAGCGTTGTTAGCAATCGTCCTATATTTTGATCCACACGATCGAGCATCGCAGCATATACTTCCATCTTGGCTTTCCACAATTGCTTTTGATCGTAGGTGAGATTATCCCACTTGGGTACTTCGGTATCGCGTGTGGCGATGCGCTCATCCGGAAGTAAAATTCCCAATGTTTTTTGTCGGGCAATCCGTTCCTGTCGCAGAGAATCCCAGCCAATATCGTAGCGTCCTTTATACTTCGCTATATCTTCCGGCAATGCCTGTAGCGGCCAGTGCGGTGCATTGAATGCGAGGTATAAGAAGAAGGGCTTACCTGTTTTATTCTGCGCCTGTAAAAATTCCAGAGCGTTGTCAGTAATTTTATCCGTCAGGTATTCGCCCGGTTTGAGTTTTTCCTGCTGGTTATTCTTAATCAATACCACCGGCTCTGCCTTTCCATACGCACCAATGTCGAAGTAATTGCTTGCACCCGGTATAAATCCATAGAACTGCTCGAAGCCTCGTTGGTTCGGCCAATATATACTGTCTTTGCCCAGGTGAGATTTACCCGCCATCAACGTGCTATAGCCGTTTTGCTTTAAGACTTCAGCAAGCGTGAGTGATTCTTTATTAAGAAAACCTTGATAAGCAGGCAAGCCGAGGTTTACATCAAAGTATCCCATACCAGCCCGGTGGGCGTATTGACCCGTGATAAGCGATGCGCGTGTGGGAGCACAAATCGAGTTGTTGTAAAATTCGCGGAAGCGTGTACCCTCACTCGCAAGCTTGTCGATGTTGGGTGTTTTTATTTCAGAGCCATAGGCGCCTATATCAGAGTAACCCATATCATCCACCATGATGAGAATGATATTAGGCCTGGCGGATTTTTGTGACAACGCCGGTATACCGCTTATACCCAGAAGAAGGCAGGTAAGTAGTTGTTTCATAAAGATGCTTTGAAAACAAAAATAGTCTATTAGTTCTATAGACTTAAAATATTTAGCATTTTTGTTCTCCGGAGTGCGGACGTATGTGATGAACGGAGATATACAATGATAACGATAGCTAATCGTTTTATGACGGAAAAGGAAATTGAGAAACTGGCAGCGCAGGTAACGCGACTTCAGTTACAGCTAACGCGAAAAGAAAATTGCCTGGAGCGAACACGCAAAAGCCTCGATGCATCGCGCAGGCATAACACGCGGTTGAAGCAACAGGTAATCTATCTTCAGCAGAAGATCGTGGACTACTATGGATAAATATACCGTTGAAAATAGCCAACGAGCCGGGTGATGAAAAACGTGTGCTCATCTGCTCGCACAACGCATAAGAAGTTAAGTGCAACGCAAAACTACATGGCTACAGCGCCATCGATCAATCGTATCACTTCGATAACGCAAATGATATCGGCCCATCGCTTCAGGTAATAGCCTCCTCAATCAAACGACTTATAGATTCTGCCCAAGTGAACGATGCATTGCGTGGAATTCGAATTTTACGGATGACCTTTTATGTATACCCCAATACGTGGCATGTTAATCTATGCTATGGCGTTGATTTTTGATGCACGAAACTTTCATACCGTATAATGCAACGTTTGCCATACACGCACATATTACAGAGTAAGTAAGCTGAAGTAACCAATATATGGTGATGCTAATTCCGGTCCGGTTCTGCTAACTGTTTGAGTTATATCTATGCTGTGAATAAATTCTTTGTCTCAGGAGTATGTTTTTACCCAGAACAAACGTGTTCTATAAGAAAATAAAAAAATTAACTTTTAGTGAAACATTACATGTGAGGTAGTATTGCTATACTTGCGGGCTTAAATTTTAAGTATATAAAAAAATACGTTTGATTTTATCCCCAATTTAGCTAGTATGATACGCACTTCATTGCTGTTACTTCTTGTAATGGCATCGTTGTTTTCTTATTCCCAGCCAGGAAAATCCGGAAACGTTACTATTTCAACCGCAGGTTCGGTTGTAAATACATACAGTAAAATTACGGTAGATGTACCCCAAGGGTCCTCCACGATAACAGTGAATAGTATTGCGTCCGACCTCGGAGGCCTTTCTGCTGGTGATTTGATTATGCTATACCAGGCTCAGGGTGCAGAAATTCAAACCACCGATGATAATAATTATGGAACCATAACCAATTATAGAGGAGCGGGGCAATACGAGTATGCTTATGTAGCTTCTGTATCATCCAACACAATTTCCCTTGCCTGTAAAACAAAACAATCTTATTCGGCAAGCGCGCATTCGCAGGTTGTAAAAGTACCCCAATATGATAACCTTACAATCAACAGTGGCGCTTCTATTGTTGCCAAAAAGTGGGATGGAAATACAGGAGGAATCACTGCTGTTCATGTAAAGACTATATTAAAAAACAACGGAGAGATCAGCGCTTCCTTTTCTGGTTTCAGAGGCGGCAAGCGTGATAACATCACCACTTCACCAGGCCCTGGTGTCATTACACTGTATCGTTCGCCATTGATGGCCGATGGTGGAGAAAAAGGTGAGAGCATTGCCGGATACCAGAGTGAGTATGATGCTGCCGGAATGGGCGGCAGGTATGGGCGAGGTGCTCCTGCCAACGGTGGTGGCGGTGGAAACGCACACAATGCCGCAGGAGGAGGAGGCGCAAATGGTAATAACGGCAATCTATGGACAGGTGCCGGTGTTATGGACCCTAATCCACTTTATACAGCAGCGTGGGCTCTTGATCCGGACTATATTTCGAATGGAAACCAGTTAACGAATTCATCCGGTGGTGGCCGGGGAGGATATACCTATGGCGCAAATAATGGAGATGCATTTTCAACGCCTTTGAGCAGCGTTGCGTGGGGAGGCGACTATCGCGATCCGGTAGGTGGAAGAGGAGGCAGGCCGCTAAATGCCATTGTAGAGACAAGAATATTTTTTGGCGGAGGTGGTGGTGCCGGAGATGGTAACAATAATGCTTCTAATGGCGGAGGCGATGGTGGCGGAATAGTTTACATCATCGCACCGGTGTTGAATGGAACCGGAACCATCTCTGCCCAGGGAATGAATGGCCTTAACACCATTCCAGCGCATAATGATGCACCGGGTGGTGGCGGAGGCGGAGGTACTATCATTATAAAATCCTTTGCTTTTACGGGCCAGGCACTCAATGCCAACGGTGGCTCTGGAGGTAATCAATTAATTACGTCAGCAGAATCGGAAGGATGCGGAGGAGGAGGCGGTGGTGGTTTCATTGCAATTCCTACACCTGCTACCGGAAGTTGTGGTATATCGAATTCTTATACCTATATATATGGCACGAACGGTTTAAGTACCTCAAGTTCTGTAACTGAATTTCCTCCCAACGGAGGCACCTGGGGAGCTATCGGTCAAAACGATGTTCCCGTGTCGCCATACTTTATCCCCTATACACTTACCTGTATAATTGATGAAGATGTTGATCATGTTCATGATCCAGGCGTAGATATTGATGATGATAATGATGGTATTGTAGACATTAAAGAAGGTATAAATGGTGTTGATCCCTCTGCCGATGAGGATAATGATTACGCTCCCAACTACGCCGATCCCAGTTTTGTGCCATACCTCGATTCGAATTGCGATGGGATTAACGACTATTTTGATTTTGACCTGGATGGTCAACCCGACTTTATCGATCTGGATTCAGATAACGATGGTATAACGGATTGCCTGGAAGCTGGTGGCAGCGATGCGAATGGTGATGGTATCATCGACAACTTTATAGATACCGATGCGAATGGTTTGTCTGATCAACTCGGTGCAGGATTACAACTTGTTGATTTAGATGGTGACGGTCTGTTTGCCTTTCGTGACCGGGATTCTGATGGTGATGGAATTTATGATATTATAGAAGCAGGAGGTATAGATGCTGATACCGATGGTATACTGGATGCCTTTGCCGATACCGATAAAGATGGCTATGGCAATACTGTTGACCCTACAACCAACCGCCTGACGCTCGGTGCATCCAATGCTTCGGGAAGTATACCTTTACCAGTTCCGGATACCGATCTTGATGGTTTCCGAAACTTTGAAGATATCGACAGTGATAACGATGGAATTTCAGATAATGTGGAAGGGCAGTCTACAGCAGGCTATAGGAAGCCGGTAGCGCTGGATAATGATGGTGATGGAATTGCCAATGTATATGACTTGACCAATGGCGGTATACCTATAGCATTATTAAACACGGATGGCGCAGATGTGCCCGATTATCTTGATAAAGATAGCGACAATGACGGAGTGGAAGATGCTATTGAAGGCAACGATGCAAATTCAGATGGTAGTGCTTCTCCGATTCTTCCGGTAGTGGGCGATTCAGACAGCGATGGTCTGCTTGACGGATATGATCTGATCGCTGGTTTTGATAACACAGTGGCAGGAATGGGTGGCAGCGGATCGAATTCTCCCCTGCAAGATACCGATGGCGATTTGATCAGAGACTGGCGGGATACCGATGATGACAATGATTGTATATTAACCGCATCGTCAGGAGCCAATGGAGAAAATACGAATAGTAATACAGTATGGGGTGATGATTTTACACAAGGTGGTTCTCCAACTCCCAACTATCTTTTCCCTACTAATAATCTTTCTGTTCAGGGTGCAAACAGATGTGGTGCAGGCGTTATAACGTTGTCAGCATCTTCAACCAGTTCAGGCATCTTCAGATGGTATGATGCCGCTGCCGGAGGTAATTTACTAAGAACATCAGGTACAGTTTCCTCCGATAACTTTACCACGCCTTCACTAAGCTCTTCAACAACATACTATGTTGATTTTGACAACGGCACGTGTACCAGTAAGAGAAAGGCAGTAACAGCAACCATAATAGATTCATCAAACACACCTGCTATAGTATCGGCTTCAAGGTGTGGGGCCGGCTCCGTTTCGCTCAGCGCTTCAACCGGTTCAACCGGAACGTTTCGATGGTACGATGCAGCCACCGGTGGCAGTCTTCTTCAAACCACTGCAAATGCCGGCACAAGTACATTTGTTACACCGTCTCTGTCTGCGAGTAAGACCTATTATGTAGAGTTTGGCAATGGCTCCTGTACCAGCGGCAGAGCATCTGTTACAGCAACAATTACACAGCCTCCGGTTGTAACAACAACTTCAGGTAGTACCTGTGGAAATTCAACGGTTACCCTAAGCGCCTCGGCTGCCAGTGCGGGAACTTTCAACTGGTATACGGCAAGCACCGGCGGAACCCTGGTAAGTACAAGCTCAGGAACGAATTCAAGCAGCTATACTCCTGCAACCGTAACGTCAAACCAGACTTACTATGTTGAATTTACCGATGGTACCTGTACCAGCGCGAGGACGGCCGTCACAGCAAATTTCACTTCTGCGCTGGCACCACCTTCTGCTTCCGGAAATACAATTTGTGCTGCGGGAAGTACATCGTTAACAGCATCGTATGCTTCAGCAGGTACTTTCAGATGGTATAGTGTAGCATCCGGCGGGGCACCCCTGCAAACCGATAACGCAGTAACTACCTCTACGTTCAACACGCCTTCACTTACTTCGAGTACAGATTACTATGTAGAATACTCGAATGGAACATGTACAACGGCCCGTGTAAAAGTAACCGCAAATGTATTGTCATCATCTGTTACCGGTATATCGTCCAGTAACTGCGGACCGGGCGCGGTAACACTGGGGGCCGTATCTACTGTGAGCGGAACCTTCAAATGGTATACGGCTGCATCGGGCGGAACTTTATTAGCCACCAGTAGCTCCGGAGTGAAAGAGTCAAGCTATACCACTCCAAACATCTCGACAACCACAACATACTATGTAGAATTCTCATCGTCATCTCCGGCATGTACGGCTCCTCGTGTTGCTGTTAAAGCCACTATTGCGCCAGCGGCTACAGTAACGGTTACAAATGGTACACTATGTTCACCGGGTAAAGTTACATTGAGTGCTTCCAGCACAACCAGTGGCACATTCCGTTGGTACACAGCCTCGACAGGAGGAACACTGCTTCAAACAACTTCATCAGCAACAACGTCCAGTTATACTACACCCTATTTATCAGCGACAACGGATTACTACGTTGAATTTGATCAGGGAACATGTGTTACTTCCAGAACTCCTGTACGCGCAGCCATTGTCAATACTTCGGATATTGCCGTTACGGATGCCACAGGTTGCGGAAGTGGTACGAGAACACTATTGGCAGCATCGAGCCTGGCAGGAACATTCAAGTGGTATACAGCGTCTTCCGGTGGTTCTGCCATTTCAACGTCTGGAGCCGGAGTGAACAGCCATTCGTTTACAACACCTTCCATAAGCTCAACGACTACATACTATGTCGAGCTGGTTACGGCTTCGCCCGCTTGTACAAGTCAGCGCGTGGCTGTTGTTGCAACCGTGCTTCCGGCAGCGGCCGCGCCAACGGCTATAGCAGGGTCAAGATGCGGACCGGGATCTGTAACCATTGCAGCCTCCAGTTCTGTAACCGGTACTATAAGATGGTACGATGCAGCAACCGGTGGAAACCTTTTACAAACAGATTATACCACAACGCTGTCTACCTATAAGACGCCAAGCATTGTGACCAATACAACCTACTATGCCGAATTCAGCAATGGCTCTTGTACAAGTTCAAGAACGCCTGTGCTTGCCAAAGTAAATGCAGGTGTAGCGCCTGCACCTCCTACGGCTACCGGAAGTTCAAGATGTGGAGAAGGAACTGTTACTTTGAATGCAAGCAGCTCCACCGCTGGTATTTTCAGATGGTACACAGCTTCGTCTGGAGGAACGTTGTTGCAGACATCGCTCAATTCAACTACGTCCAGCTATACTACGCCCGCTATAGCAACAAGCACCACCTATTATGTGGAATTTGATGACGGAACTTGTTTAAGCAGTGGAAGAACAGCCGTAACGGCTACAATTAATCAGTCACCGGCAGCTCCGGTTGCAAGTGCTGTGTATCGGTGCGGAAGCGGCCCTGTTTCATTAACAGCTACTTCTCCTGTATCGGGTACGTTCAGGTGGTATGATGCTTCCACAGGAGGCACGTTGCTATCCACTACAACTTCGTCATCAACCTCTGTGTATTCGCCGGTGGTAACTTCTTCAAAAATATATTATGTAGAGTTCGACAATGGCAATTGTTCCAGTACACCGAGAACAGCAGTAGAGGTAACGGTTAATGTACTTCCATCGGCACCTGCAGGAACAGGAGGCTCCGTGTGCGGATCGGGTTCTGCCTTGCTTCAGGCTTCATCAACAAATGCCGGTACGTTCAGATGGTACGATGCATCAACAGGAGGTAATCTCATGTTTACGAACTCCAATTCCAACGCCTCATCCTTTATTACTCCGGTAATTTCATCAAACACCGATTACTATGTTGAATTCGACAATGGTACTTGTACCAGTTTGCGCACTACTGTAACAGCGTCCGTTCAAACAGCCCCGGCAACACCAGTTGTTGTTTCCGGAAGTAGTTGTGGAGCGGGAACGGTTTCTCTCAAGGCTACTTCTTCGGTTTCAGGAACAATCCGGTGGTACTCTGCTTCGTCCGGAGGATCACTGCTTCAGACCGATGCCAATACAACAACGTCAACTTTTGTAACGCCTTCGCTTTCTGCCTCGCAAACATATTATGTCGAGTTTTACAACGGAACATGTGCGAGCTCAAGAGTTGCCGTTACAGCTACTATATACGACAGGCCTGCTATATCTTCAGCATCATCAGCTTGTTCCGGTATAGCCGGCAATGGTTCTATTGCTATTTCAGCATCGGTTCCATCCGGTACACTGGAGTACTCTATTGATGGCTCGTCATTTCAGAATTCGGCAAATTTTACCGGGCTTGCAAATGGAACCTATACTGTATTTGCACGTGAGAAAACAACCTTGTGCACCGCCAGCCAGTCCGGAGTTGTTGTGCAATGCAATACGCCACCGGTTGTAAGCGATAAAACAGTTAGTACAAATGAAAATACACCTATATCTGCCAGTGTTATTGGAGGCGGAGATAGTGACCCTGATGGAACAGCATTGACTGTAAACACAACTCCTGTTGTTGGTCCATCGCACGGAGTACTTGTATTAAATTCAGACGGAACCTATATCTATACCCCTAATGCAAATTATAGCGGTACGGAAATTATAACATTCCAGGTTTGTGATGCAGGCACTCCATTACCATCGGCTTGTATTACAAAGACGCTTACCATTACCGTTAACCCTGTAAACGATCCACCAGTTGCTACCAATGATACCGGTTCTACAGACGAAGATACACCGGTAACCATTACGGTAACGAGCAATGATACGGATGTAGACGGAACGATCGATGCATCCACTGTAGACCTTGATCCGGCTACGCCAGGTATTCAGAATACGTTCACAAATACATCCGGCAGCTGGAGTGTTAATGCATCAGGAGCAGTAACGTTTACACCGGCATCAGACTTTACCGGTTCAGCTACATTGAATTATACTGTAAACGACAACAACGGAGCTACTTCAAACACAGGAACACTTACTGTTACCGTTAATCCTGTAAACGATCCACCAGTTGCTACCAATGATACCGGTTCTACAGACGAAGATACACCGGTAACCATTACGGTAACGAGCAATGATACGGATGTAGACGGAACGATCGATGCATCCACTGTAGACCTTGATCCGGCTACGCCAGGTATTCAGAATACGTTCACAAATACATCCGGCAGCTGGAGTGTTAATGCATCAGGAGCAGTAACATTTACACCGGCATCGAATTTTTCCGGTTCGGCTACGTTGAACTATACTGTAAACGACAACAACGGAGCCACTTCAAACACAGGAACACTTACCATTACGGTTAATCCTGTAAACGATGCTCCGGTAGCAGCCGATGATTCCAATGTTACAACGGAAGGAGTACCTGTTTCAGGGTCCGTATCATTGAATGATTCTGATGTGGACGGAACGCTGGTGTATAATGTTACTCCTATAAGCGGCCCTGCTCATGGAACCATTACAATAACCAGCGATGGTAAGTATACCTATACACCGGAGAATGGTTTTGCAGGGACTGATGTAATCGAGATACAGGTTTGTGATAACGGCACGCCATCGTTGTGCACAAGTGAAAAACTTTCCATCGAGGTAAAGCCGTCTGCTGTAGTTAATCCGGTAACTGAAAATGACTCCATTACTGTTTCGGAAGGGCAGAATATCGTGCTGGGCATTTTGAACAATGACTTGAAAGGTTCAGCAGATATCGATGCAGGTTCTATAGATCTGGATCCTTCGGTGCCTGGCGTGCAAAGTGTATTAACGATTCCGGGTAAAGGAACCGCGAGTGTTGACGCTTCCGGAATTTTACACTTTGAACCGGAACCCGGTTTTACCGGAACCATTGAGTTTAATTATTCAATAAGTGACGTTAAAGGTAATCTCTCGAATACTGCCAAAGTAATCATATTGGTAGAGTCAAATCTGCCGGAAGGCGTAGTCGTTCCGAATGCATTTTCTCCCAATGGCGATGGCCGAAACGATCAGTTTATAATAGAGGGAGCCGAGAATCTTGATGTAGCACTATATGTGTATAACAGATGGGGGAATATAGTGTATTCCAGCAGCAACTATAAGAACAACTGGGAAGGAAATACATCCAATGTGCAAGACCCGGGCAATGCTACAAAAATTTCGCTGGGTGCCAACGATTCAAAATTGCCAGACGGTACTTACTTCTATATAGTCGAGTTTGCGAACCAGTCAAAACGATACTCAGGCTTTGTTGAACTCAGAAGATAATACAATGAAAAAGATATATACATTCATAATTGGAAGTCTATTCAGTTTCGGAGCATTTGCACAGCAGGATGCCCAGTACTCGCAATATATGTTCAATATGCTCTCCGTCAATCCGGCCTATGCGGGTAGTCGGGATGTACTGAGTGTTACGGCACTTCGGCGCTGGCAATGGGTTGGAATTGAAGGTGCGCCCAAGACTACCACCTTTACAGCTGATCTTCCTGTATGGCACGAAAAAATTGGCCTTGGCATTTCTGTCGTGAATGACCAGATAGGCGTTACAAAAAACAACTCGTTATATACCAGTTATGCATACCGGATTCGGTTTCTGAACGGAAGCACGCTGGCTTTCGGTCTTCAGGCTGGTTTTACCAATATGAGAGCGAACTTCCTGTCATTGAAAACCACAACGTCTGGCGACCAGGTTTTCATGCAGAATGTTAATGAATGGCTGCCAAATTTTGGTGCGGGAATTTACTATAGCACTGATAAATTTTACCTGGGATTCGCTTCTCCTCATCTTATTAACAATACTATCATTGACGGCACAGAGTCTATTCAGAAACAACATTTTTTTGGAATGGCGGGCTATGTGTTACATACCTCTGATGTTGTTGCGCTGAAGCCCTCCATCTTGATGAAATATGTTCAGGGTGCGCCGCTGGAAGCAGATTTTAATATCAACGCCTGGTTTTATGACCGGGTTGCGGTAGGTGCATCTTACAGAACCGGCGATGCTATAATAGGCTTGGCAGAATTTCAAATCAATCAGCAGTTAAGATTTGGATATGCTTATGATATGACCTTGACACGACTGAAAGGCTATAGCAGCGGAAGTCATGAAATTATGGTTCGCTATGAATTCGGATCCACAAAGAAAAAAATTCTTACACCACGTTATTTCTAAATGCCATGACCCATTTTTATAAAGGTTCTTTAGTTTTCTCGATGTTGTTTTTCGTGTTTGGAAAATTTGATGCAAGGGGTCAGGTTTCCTTCACACTAAAAGAAGCAGATCGATTTTATGAAAATTATCACTATGCTGCAGCTATTCCCTTGTACGAAAATTGGCTGGCAAAGCGACCGCATGATACACCGGTGATTGAAAAGCTTGCAGATTCATATTCAAAGATCAATGATTCCGGAAATGAAGAACGATTGTATAAAAAACTGATTGACGAAAACCCTGCAGACAAGAATGGGCTGTTTAAATACGCATCGGCACTGGCAAAAAATGGCAAGTATGAGCAGTCGATCCAGTACTTCAAATTGTTTAGCGAAAAGGGAGGTGATGCTCGCGGACTGCGATATGCTGCTGCACTTCAAAATCGGGATAAGCTTTATAAGGATTCTTTGAAGGTTGTTATTAAACCTTTGATTGTTAATTCCAGGAATGACGATTTTTCTCCTGCCTTCTATAAGAATGGTATCTTATTTTGCTCAGACCGCAGATCCGGAAAAGTAACGAAGACCTTTGACTGGAATCAAAGTGCTTACCTCGACATCTATTACCTGAAGGACACCAGTGATGTTTACAAGGCGAATGAAAGCGCTGAAGTGGGAAGTAAACAAAAAAAGAGTTCAGTAGTTCCGCAGACACACAGCGACTATACCTATCAAACCAGTAACGATACACGCACGCTGGGTTATTTTAACAGACCAGTACATAACGACTCTTTACAGCTGGATGGCACTCGCCTGGTTAAATTCAGCAATGCCATAAACACAAAATATCACGAAGGGCCTCTGGTATTTTTCAACGGCGAGGATTCTGTAATCTTTACACGAAACAATTACTATAAGGGTAAATATAAAACCGATAGCGAGGGAGTAAACAAGCTCAAACTGTTTACAGCAAAACGGGAAGGCGAGACATGGTCAGTAAAAGGTTTTCCGTTTAACAGCGATCAATACTCGGTGGGGCATCCTGCGTTAAGTCCCGATAATAAAATTTTATTTTTTGCCTCCGACATGCCCGGTGGGAAGGGCGGTACTGATATCTGGTATTGCAACTGGAGCCCGAACGGCTGGAGTAAGCCACAAAATCTGGCGGAAGTAAATACAGAAGGTCAGGAGATGTTTCCTTTTGTTGATGAGCAGGGTAATTTATTTCTTGCTTCCGATGGCTGGGGTGGTTTGGGAGGTTTGGATGTTTTCTATGCCAGAAATTCCGGACAGGGATTTGACACTCCCCGCAACGTTGGGTCTCCTATAAATTCAAGTAAAGATGATTTTGGATTAATTGTCAGGGATGATGGCCGAACCGGGTATTTTTCATCGGGAAGAAATTGGAATAAAACACTGGATGATATCTATTATTTTAAATCGAAAACGCCACTTGTCAAATCATATTTCCTGAAAGGGATCGCCAAAGAAGATTCAACGAACAAAGTATTGCCTCAAACAACCATTGTTCTTTTGAATGAGAAGGAAGAGCAGATTGCTGTTGTGGAAACAGGCGCAGATGGAAGTTATTCTTTCCCTGTCGAGCCTGACCAGAAGTATCGCCTGAAGGCTGATAAGAATAACTATATTCCTTATACAAAATCGGTTTCCACCGAAGGAATGGAACCTGGTGACTCAACACGGGTTGATGCTATTCTTTCGAAAAAAGATTCGTCCTCACTTCCTATTGCACTTGCGGATAGTAAGACAAATAAAACACCGGATCGTGCAGATCTAAAAGAGAAGAAAAATAATCAGGATACAGAGACCGAAAAGAGTCTGAAGGTAAATCCAATTTATTTTGATCTTGGTAAGTCAAATATTCGCCCGGATGCAGCGAAGGAACTTGATAAAATAGTGGCTGTGATGATGGAGAATCCTGCGATGAAAATAGAGCTTGGTTCCCATACCGATGCCAGAGGAAGTGATGCTTTCAATCTATCGCTGTCGGACAGAAGAGCAAAGGCTTCTGCAAGTTACATTATATCCAAAGGTATTTCGCCTGATCGCATTGTGGGTAAAGGATATGGTGAATCGAAACTGGTTAATGGTTGTTCGAACAATGTGAAATGTTCTGAAGCCGAACATCAGTTAAACAGGAGGACAGAATTTATTGTTATCAGTATAGTTGACTGACAACAGGATTTGATCTCCTCACGGAATTTGTCTGTCATAAACTATATCATGTTGTCTTTTGCAAAAGAATGAAAGGCAACAGAGGAAGCGTTGAAGTATATAAATGATACACCTGGGTAGCCTGCGGGTGGCAGCTGTGTATCAGATATATACTTCTTCGATACTTCCAATCGCCAGCCATATCAAGGCTATACTTTCATTCTTTGCTTTCCTGAGCGGCAGTGTACGATTGAACAGAGGTTTACAGCGAGCGAATGTGAATATTGCGGATAAATAGCGGTGTAGCTATATTCCTACAAGAGAGTTAAGTAAGAAGTTTTTTTGAGAGCGATCCATTCACCAGGTCAGACAAGGTGTTGCCGGAAAGTATCTTGAGTGTTTCATCGCGCACCTGGCCGAAGAGCCGGTTGATGGAGCATGTGTGCTCATCTTCGCACATACCACATGATGCGTAGAAGTTAAGCGAAACGCAAGGTAGCATGGCCACCGCGCCATCAATCAATCGGATCACTTCAATAATGCGGATAGTATCGGCGCTTTGTTTCAGATAATAGCCGCCTCCTTTTCCTTTTTTACTGCCCAGTATGCCGGAGTTCTTCAGGTCGAGCAGAATCACTTCCAGAAATTTTTTCGGAATCTTTTTAGTCCCGGCTATTTCACCAATGGTAACAGAAGCACCCTTGTCCAGCTCGGCCAGGTAAAGCAGTGCATGCAGTGCATATTGACATTTCTTCGAAAGCATGGTTAATGAGTTCTGCGTAAAGGTATCGATTTAAAGTATAAAAATATATTCATCAGCATTGCCCGTGTTTTGTGCTATAGCGGCAGGGCAATAAAAAAGGCTTTGTGAAAAAAGCCTCTTTTAAATGTATTGCGTGCAGCAGATGCATTATGCCTGCCCCAGCTCACAAGTCCATATCGGGCAATCTACATGGTTCACTACATCTTCGGCAATGCTTCCGGAAAAGAAGTGCGCCAGTCCTTTGCGGCCGTGAGTAGCCATAGCAATCATATCGGCACGCGCATCATGTGTAAAGGAGATAATACCTGCTGGCTCGTCTGTGCTGGTAATCACATTTATTGTGCAGCGTTCAAAATGATAGTACTCGGCAAAGGTGTGCAGCTCGGCACGTATATCTTTTTCCGGGCGATAATTTACCGGTGTATTTACATACAGCACGTGTAACTGTGCTTGCAGAAAATCCTGAAGCTCTTTTACCCTGGCCACAAAATGATGGTGGCTAAGGTCTGGCAACGTTGGGAGCACAATGCTGCGAAGCGACTCCAGTGCTACAGGTGATTTTATAGCCAACACCGGTACATGCGAGAAGCGCACGATCTTTTCAGCATTCGATCCTACAAAAAATTCTTTCAACCCGGTGGCACCGTGTGTACCCATTACCACCAGGTCTATAGAATGATCTTCTATAAATTGCGTGGCGGTTTCTGTAAGCGGCCCATGATCGGTATAAAAACTGATCGTCACCGCATCCGTGTCAACGTTGTGCGATCGTATCAGTTCTTCAAAATTTTTTTGCGCATCTTTTTCCAGCTCTTCCTGCAAAGCAGCATTGTATACATAAGGTTGGGCAACAAAAGACGTTTCGTACGCAGGCGCAAATTCAATGGCATGCATCACCATTACTTCGCCTTTATTTTTTGTGGCAATTTCAACAGCCAGGTCAAAAGCCTGTGCAGCCGTGCCGGAAAAATCGCAGGGGACCAGAATCTTTTTCATGACGTGATCTTTTTACTGTAAAGAAAATCAACTGCAAAATTGAGAATGCCGGATGGCATAGCATGATCTGCAACGAAAGTTGCACGATGCTGAAACTAACGGTGCAGATCCACAGGCCGGGAACACCAAAACAACACTAAGCCTGAATGAACGCACAGGCTCATTTTTAGCAATAACGAATTTTACTCCGTGGTCGTTCCCGTTCACTATTTCGTTTCCCATAAAAAAATAACCCCTGCTCTGGTTAGAACAAGGGTTAAATAAATACATCAAAAATTTTAACTCAATCGGCCAGTAGCCTGAAGCCGGCCGCCTTGTAGCCATTTAAAGCTCAACCAGGTGCCCTTCCTTTGTAGCGTCCTTCTTTGTGTACGATACGCCATCAATCTTTATTCCCTGTTTATTCAACAAAGTGATAATGCCTCCGTTGTTGCCAAGCTGTGCACCTTTGCCGGTCAGATTGATTCGAACAACATCGCCGGCATTAATCGTTTTATGATCGATTACATCCGTATTCTTTTTGGTCTTGTCTACAATCTTCCAGCCTTCCAGATTAATGGGCTGGTCGGATGTGTTGAGCAGTATAACATACTCTTTGCCTACATCTGCCTTGCGCGGATTAACCATGGCCGCAATGATACGCACGGGTGTAGAATTTTCGGGTTGGTGTTCCTGCCCCTGTGGCACATCGGCCAGCGGGTTGCCCGTAACATCGTCTGTATGCCATACCTGCACCTGGAAGGCAATGAACACCGCTACCCATTTATTTTTGGAAGGGAAGTGTAGCAGCAAGCCACCATCCTGGTATATACCATTGTCTTTTGCATAGCGGCCGGTGTTGCCCTGGTTCATGTGTATATCATGTATACCATTACCAGGAGTGAAGTGGAAATATTGATCGGGCTTGCCTTGTTCCGGTCCCCATTTTTCACCAAAAGCATATATACGTGCATCGTCTTCCTGGATGGCTTGTTGAATATAGAAATCAACCTTTTCATTCAGGTCGTTATCAGCGCCCGGTTTGTTATAAGGTATAGGCTTCATGGCATCAGGCGGAAATAGATTTCTGCGGATAAAGTCCAGCGCTATAGAATCTACACGCGAAGGAACAGGGGTAAAGCCATCGCGCAGATCTTCGTTCAGTATATCCTGCAGAATAGCATGGTGAAAATCGTCATCCATGTAGAACAATACTTCCGGCGGACTCACCTGTGATTTTACGTTCACAGCAATGCGGTGTATTTCGCCACCCGCGTCAATCTTGATCTGGAAATGTTCGTTGGAAGGTGTAGCCTGAATCCGGTCTACCGCCTTTCCTTTCAATACTCCATAATTTTTAATAGGCATAACTGTAAATATTTAGGGTTTGTAGAATTAAGAAGAGAAATATTCTTTCCAGCTGATCTTGCTCAGGCCATCATCCAGGAGCGATGCTTCTTCACCGGCATTGCCAAGGATAACCGATTCTTCTTTCACAGAAGGTTTTGCACGTCTTTCCCAGTCGTGCAGAAATACATCCTGGTAATAATGTGCTACCACATCGTTATAGATCAGCAGGCTTGCATCGCGGTTATACTGCACACCGGCATTCGAGTAATTATGGCTGCCGATGAGAATGCGTTCGCCATCGGCAATAATACCTTTCGTGTGCGTGTTGCTCATCATTTTTACACGGCTCATATCAAAACCATACGCCTGTAGCGCTTCCAGCATCTTGCGGTCCTGATCGCTGCGCTGGGCACGCAGTATAATTCGCCCATCGATGTTTGCATTGTTGATCTTATCCATCAGCGTGTTGAGTAATTCTTCATACTCCGGTGTAATGGTTTCACCAATGGTTATATACTGGTTCTGAAAATATAGCGTGCTCTTGGCCGACCGGATGATGGATAACGCATGCTCGATATAGTTATCAGGTGTTAGCACCGGCTGTATGCGCACCGGTCGTGTTTTGGTAAACGTGATTTTCTTCGGCGGAAAGATTCTATACTTGGCAATCTCGCTCCACTCCAGGGTTTCTTCCGGCAGATACATATCGGGCAGTTCAAACGTTTCGATAAGGTCTGCCTCGGGTTTGGCGGCACTGCGGGTGAAATCCCACTCAATAAATTTCTGGTATATATCCGAGAGTTTCGCGTTGTCTACAAGGATGTGCCACTCGCGGTTATAGTCTTTCAGTAATGCATTGTCGGAAGCGAAATCTTCATCGGGTTGATTGGAGCTTTGCCAATTGCCGCTGGATAGCCAGAACGATTTTTTATCACGCACGGCTACTTTAATATGATACGCATTGTTGCATATACCATTCTTTCCTTTCCACGCTTTTATACTCTTGAAGTTCTGCTTGCCGATTTTGGTGAGGCCGGCAATGATCGTATCTTCTTTTACATCATCTGCTTTGGTTCCCTCTCCCACGTTGGCCGCAGGGTTGCCGTCATATACCAGCGTGAGGCTTACGCCGCGTTTCAGAATTTTCTTCAGCATTTTATAAATCTGTGGTGCCGAGAAATCGTACATCGCTACCTGCAGGTGCTCCTGTGTGTCATCGAGAAATGGCCCTAAGGTTGTCCAGCCAGCTTCAGGGCTTACGTGGCAGGTAAGCGTCATGGCCGCCTGCACTTCTTCCAGCGTAACATTGGTGGGCGGTATATAATTGTTGCCGAGCGATGCTGCTTCCAGTACGGCTGCCTCCTGCTGCGGTGCTGCTAATGATTCGAGGAAGGTTGGCTCCTGTACAGAACGGAGCTGCTGAATCACGGCAGACTCCACTTTTGCATTCGAATGATATTGGAGTATATCGATGGGAGAGGCGGGTACTACATCTACCGGGTAATTTTTAAACGTGGAGGGAAGCAGATCCTGTTGTGTGAGTGATGCCTTGTGAATTTTTCGTTCTACAACGGCTACAATGGCAGGTACATGGGTAATGATACCATTGTCGAACCTATACCCGGGCCGGGCGGTAAGCAAGCCGGCCGCTTTGCCTTTGTATGTATTCAGGAAATCAACAACCACTTCTGCGAGTGCCTGCATCTGCGTATTGCGCGTACGCATCGTCCGTATAGCAGACGGTGCCTGCGAAAGTAAAGACACGCGTTTGCTAATGATGGTAGCTCCTTGCTGTAAACCCCGGATTACTACCGATTTATCTTTGAACTCACTGAGATTAAGCGGCCCGTTGCCCGAAACGATCTGAAGTTTACCACCACCCAGCAGGTATAGCTCGGGCTGCTCATCCAGGCGAAGTGTACCGGTAAATTGTTCCAGATTTATAGCGTGTCCGTTGCCATTACCATTGGTGTGTATGGGTACAGCCCCCGCTATATCTGCTGATCCTGGTTCGAAAAGCGGCTTGAATATATCGGTCACTTTTTTATTGTCGCTATTGATACTCATCTTTTACACGCTTAAAATTGTTAAACATCGGTTCGGTTATACGCGTACCAAAATTGGTGGTGCTGCTGCCGGTGGTATGTATACCCACAATCACGCGCTCGGTTTCGCCCAGCGTAAGCCATAGCCCCGCACCACTTTGCCCGCCGGTAGAATCGGCCGTATAGTATATTTTGTGTTTGGATGACCGATCGATCTCCCGCGCATGGTAGTATTGATTGGGCCACTTGTCTGGATCGTGCGGATAGCCGCATACATTTACAATCTGTTGATTGAGGTGTTCATCGGATGCTGCTGCAAATGCGAACCATCCGATGGAAGGGTGAGCATCTTCATCGAGAATGATTATACCATAATCATAATCCGAATTACGATCGTTTACCCAGCCGTTCGAAGCCTTGAAAAGCGTAGCTTCATATTTACCGAAAGGTTGTTTGTTGTTGCCCCAGGCCGGTATAACTTCTATCTTTTTGGCAAAGCCACCGGCATCGTGCAGAAAAACACAATGGCCAGCCGTGAGCAATACACGCGGACTGATAAAGCATGCGGTGCCGGCATATTGCGACCCGGATTGAGAGGTAATAACCAGTGCAGCAATCTTGCGCCAGGGAAGTTCCGAAGCATCGGGCACTTTCTTGCGATCATCGTTGCCAATGATAAGCTCCAGCGTCTGATCACCAAACGAACCTACTGCGGCATCTGATAACGTACGCAGGGGCGATGTTTCCGGCATAATGGTTTGCGGAGCTACCCCGCTTCCGGTGCGCGCAGGCAGATGCAGTTCGGTATACGTGGCAAATGTGCGGGTTACTACTGCGGGCGGTGCGGTTAAAACAGGTTCGATGAGAGCAGCTTCTTCATCGCCTTTGGGCACATACGTGTCGCTGGAGATAAGATCGTCCAGGTTGGGATTGTCAAGAACGGGTTCTGGCATATAGTATATTTTTGGTTAGGCGATTTCGAAACCATCTGCCTTGCCACAAGCTTGCCATTCCCCGCACACTAAAAATTTTCCAATCCATAAGCATTGTCACAACAGCAAATCCAAACAATCACCACAAAGCGTGGCGCTCATTTGTTTAGTCTTTTATTATGTTTTATTTCGATTCCAGGTGGGCTATAGATCAACAACAACGATCGGTCAAGGAATCTGCATCGAATATAGCGGTTTGCTAAATATTCACCAACAGGCTGATATTAATTCTATGTAAATAACCGATCACATGAAATGGTTATCTGCGGTTAAGCTGGATGAAGTATAGGCGATTTTACGGAGATATTAGTAAAAACATGATATACATCTCCGTATAAATACGGATTTCCCTGCGAATACTACCGGCAGCAACAAGCATTAATTTTACGCTATGAATGCCAAAGGGATATTTCCTTATCAGAATATAGCGCTTACCAACCTGCCCGGAGAAAAATGGAAAGATATACCAGATTTTGAAGGGTTATATAAAATATCAAATTACGGTCGTGTAAAGTCGATGCCGCGTGAGCGCGTCATGAACTCCCCGCATGGCGGAGTATACATGTCCAAAGAGATGATCCGGAAATCCAAACTGGATGTAAAGCTCAATAAGACCATCGGGCAGAACTTGTATACCTTGCTCATCACATTATACAGAGATGGCATGACCTTTCACTTCTCTGTAGCACGGCTGGTATACTATACCTTTGGAAAACCGTTTGACTTGGAAGACCATACCATCTATATATCTTATAAAGATCACGATGGCCGTAATGTACATATCTCCAATCTTGTTAAATCAGATATTCAAACCATCAAGCTTCTTTCGTATGAAGAAGGAAGAGCAGTAAGCCACCTCTCGGTGTTAAGTAAACCCGTAACACAGTTTGACGCTGCCGGCAACCCGATCGAGAGTTTTGCCAGCATGTATGAAGCAGGTAAAAAGACGGGGTTGAACGAACGTAACATTGCAGCGGTAGTAAGTGGCACCGATCACATGTATAAAGGTTTCTTCTGGAAAGCCGGTATACATACCCGCAAGCTGAACCTCAGCAAAATAAGTCGCAATACCGAGCAGGAACGCATTAACACAGGCTTGCAAGAGCGGTTGGGATTAAAGAAAATCGATCGGACAAGTCCACCGGCCTATCTGAATCTTTCTACACAAACCATGAAAGGTGAGCGTTGGCTCGATGTGCCCGGCTACGAAGGCTTATACCAGGTGTCGTCTCTGGGGCGTGTAAAAGCATTGCAGAAAATTTCCGAAGGCAAACAACAAAAGTGGATGCCAGAACGCATTCAGCGCCTTACGATCGATTTCAGACCCGGACCAAAAGGAAAAGAAATCCCTGGCAGTGCATTTGCCTGCATGGCCAGCAATGGTGTAAAAAAGTTAGTCTCCGTGCCCCGCCTGGTATATTACCTGTTCGTCAGGAAATTTGATCTGGCCGATTCTTCTACGCGCGTATACTATAAAGATGGTAACTCTCTAAATCTGCACTATAAAAACCTGATGCTTAAACGTGGCGTTTGGTCGTTTAAAAAAGTGCGCGAGAGGGAGTAATCGTTTGCACCGTTCGCTGCTATAGTTCCCATTGTGTGAAACATTTTATGGTGAAAGCTGGAAGATCATTTCAGAACAGTATAATCGTTGGCAGTAATCGCCGTTTTTAGCATTCCTGTCGCCACTACAGGCTATAGCAGAATTTTATATATACTCTGTAAAGGTTACAGTTCCACGCTGTTTTGTGGATAAATAAATATGAAATCAGCTACGTAACATTTTGATTCCTGATAAAGTTTAAAAGGTATCGGAGCTTGATAATGACAAGTTTCGAATACATTGAAAACAACAGCATTTACTACACCCTATACTTCTTCCTTTTTGTGGAAGTATACCAACCGGAACAGAGTCCTCATTCCAGGCAAGATCAGCAAGATTTCTCCTCCTTCATTACTACCCTGATATAGTACTATATATTATTTCTAATTGTAAACTAAACTATTTTAAAAAATCTAATTTATGACAAATCCTATTCTAGGTTATTTGTGGATACCCCTTGTGGTTATCTGTATCGTGTTGTACAAATATATACTGAGGTTCCTGTTCGGTATGGTCATTGTGCCGGAAGACAGGATCGGATTGGTAACAAAGAAATTCGTATTGATTGGCCCGCATCGCGAATTGCCCGATGGCCGAATTATAGCTACGCAAGGTGAAGCCGGCTTTCAGGCAAAGACGCTCGCACCCGGACTATATTTCGGAATGTGGGTGTGGCAATACGAAGTAAATATGGAGCAATTCACGATTATACCCGAAGGAAAGATAGGCCTCGTGCTGGCGAAAGACGGTGCGGAAATTCCTACCGGTAATATACTCGGCTTGCGTGTAGACAGCGACAATTACCAGGATGCAGAAAAGTTCCTGAACAATGGCGGCCAACGCGGTAGGCAGGCGAACTATATTACTTCCGGTTCATATCGTATCAACACCTTATTATTCCAGGTATCGATTACCGATATGGTGCGCATACAGGAGAGTCGCGTAGGTATAGTTACCACGTTGGATGGTTTGCCCATCGAGCCCGGACAGATCGCAGGTACAATGGTAGAAGGCCACAACAACTTCCAGGACTTCAATAGGTTTATCAAGAACGGTGGTAATCGTGGTCTGCAACCGCAGGTGATACTCGCAGGTTCGTATAACCTGAACCCCTGGGCTGTGCAAATCGAAGAAATATGGATGACCGAAATTCCGATTGGATATGTAGGTGTAGTGATCTCGTATGTAGGACAGGACGGCCATGACCTTACCGGTGAAGAGTTTAAGCACGGTAACATTGTGGAGAAAGGCTATAAAGGCGTATGGCTGGAACCGCTCGGCCCTGGTAAATATCCGATCAACAAATATACCATGAAGGTAGAGCTTGTGCCTACCACCAATCTGGTGTTGAACTGGGCGAGTGCACGCAGCGAAGCACACAACCTGGATAAAAACCTGTCAACGATCACAGTGCGATCTAAAGACGGTTTCCCTTTCAACCTGGACGTAGCGCAGATCATTCACGTACCCACTACAGAAGCTCCGAAAGTAATTGCACGCTTCGGTAATATGATCAACCTTGTGTCGCAGGTACTGGAACCAACCATTGGTAACTACTTCCGTAACTCTGCGCAGGATAGTGACGTGATCGCCTTCTTGAGCACACGTAAAGAAAGACAGGAGTCAGCGAAGTTCCACATCAAAAAAGTACTGGATGAGTATAACGTAAATGCAGTAGATACGCTGATTGGAGACATTGTACCGCCGGAGTCATTGATGAAAACATTGACTGACCGTAAGATTGCAGAAGAACAAAAGATTACCTACGATACACAGAAGAAAGCACAGGAAACGCGCCAGGGTATGGAGAAGGAAACGGCCATTGCCGATATGCAGAAAGATATTGTGCGCGCACAACAGAGTGTTGAGATTGCCGAGCGTACAGCGCACGCAACGGTAAAAAAATCGGAAGGTGATGCTGCGAGTGTTAAGCTCGCGGTGAGTGCAGAAGCAGAAGCTACCAAGATGCGGGCACACGCAGAAGCCGAAGCAACGAAAGCCAGGGCACAGGCGGATTCAGAAGCGATCAAACTGAAAGCCTCTGCGCAAGCTGAACAGATTGCTGTAACCGGTAATGCAGAAGCAGAGAAAATTCTCGCCGTTGGTAAATCTACTGCAGAGGCATACGAACTCGCGGTGAAAGCATTGGGTGGTGAAAACTTTACGAGGTATAAAATTACCGAAGAGCTTTCGAAGGGGCACATCAAACTTATACCCGATGTGTTGATCGGAGGTGCCAACGGAAATGGCAACGCCATGGACGGACTGCTGGGATTAAAGCTTATGGAAATGATGGACCCCAAAAAAGGCGAAGCAAAAGCGTAAGGTAAAGATCAATGCTAAACCAAAGACAGCGTACAATCGCTGTCTTTTTTGTTTCCCACGGATTTCATAGAATTTCACAGAATGTAAGCACACTCTTAACACACACTCACCCCTCCAGTAGCTGGCGGCCGGAGCCAGTAGCTTTTAAGTTTGAACATCTAACCACTAACATATTTCTCTGCGCGAAAAGCTAATGTCCGCGTTCTGGGTGAAAATAGTTTTTGTATATTCGGAACAATAGCTGCCTGTGCACTCGCATACAAATTGCAATTCCGCGGAGCCGGCAGTGCCGATGCCTCTTGTCTGAGCTGAGGTTGGTATATTCCTTCGTTTATCAGCAGTTGTTATGCATATTGTTCGGTATATTATATATATTCTGTTTGCACTTATACTTGGGCCGGGTATTATACTGGCACAGCAAAAAAGTATAAAATTCAGGCATCTCAATACCTCCCATGGCCTTTCACAAGATCACGTCAATGCCATCCTGAAAGGCTACAAAGGTTTCATGTGGTTTGCCACAGATGAAGGCCTCAATAAATATGATGGATACGAATTTAATGTATATCGTCACGACCCGGCAGATACCACTTCCATCAGCAATAACTATGTGTACGATATGCTGGAAGACGATAAGAATCACCTGTGGGTTGCTACTGGCAGCGGACTGGATATACTCGACCGTGAGCGTGATATCTTTATGCATTATAGTCCCACGGACTCGTTGATCTCGGTGCGAGACATTTATCAGGATAAGAAGAACAGAATATGGCTAGGCACCACCATCGGGCTGTTTTTATTTGAAAGAGACTCCAAAGCATTTAAACAATATCTCTATAACGACAAGGGGCAGTTCAGTCTTAACCAGAACTATATTTACAAGATCACCGAAGACACCGATGGTGATTTGTGGATTGCCACACAGGATGGGTTAAATCGTTTCAATCCGGAAACAGGAAAATACCAGCGCTATGTACACGACCCCGAAGACACATACAGCGTTGGGGCGAACTGGATAAAAAGTGTATACACCGATGCAAAAGGAAACGTATGGGTAGGCACACAAGGCGGAGGTATAGCACTGTATAATAAGGCCGCCGATAACTTTAAAAACTATTATCACAATCCCTCTGATCCGTACAGTCTGGGGTATAATGATATACTTTCCTTTGCGGAGGATGCCGGCGGAAGACTCTGGATTGGTACGGAGAACGGTGGCATCAGTATCTTTAATTACAAGACGGAAACTTTTACAACCTATCAACACAATCTGTTTGATGAGAGCAGTGTAAGCAACAATTCTATTTATAGCATCTATAAAGATGATATCGGCAATATGTGGATCGGCACATGGTCTGGAGGCGTTAATTTTGTTCCACGCTTCGGCCAGAAGTTTGAGCTATATACCCAGGTAGCAAACGACAAGGGTCTTTCCAGTAATATTATTCTTGCCATTGCCGGCGACAGCAAGGGAAATTTCTGGATTGGCACTGATGGTGGCGGATTGAATTGCTTCAACCGGGCAACCAAAACATTTACCAGCTACCGACATAATCCTGCAAACCCTAATAGTCTTGCAAGCGACTATGTGCTTTCGGTTGTAGAAGCGAGCCCGGGAGTACTGGCATTGGGATATCATCGTGGTGGCTTCGATCTGTTTGATACACGCACAGGTAAATTTATACACCACATGCCTGAGGAAGGCAACCCGCGAAGCCTCGCAACCACTACGCTTAACATTGTATTTAAAGACAGCGACTCCAGACTTTGGATTGGCGCATGGGGAGGAGGTATAGGATTGTATCATCCGGAGACACGCGACTTTACCTGGTATAAGCATAACCCCCGCGACAGGAATAGTCTTAGCGATGACTTTATTCATTCCATAGGTGAGGATGCAAAGGGCAATATATGGGTGGGCACCGGGTCTGGACTCAATATGTTCGATAAGCGAACCGGGCAGTTTGTGTGTTTTCGAAATAACATCGCCGATCCAAAAAGCTTAAGCCACGATGTAGTGGAGTGTATCCTGCTCGACCATAATAACAATATGTGGTTCGGCACTGCCGGTGGTGTAAGCCTGTATAACAGCGAAGAGAATAATTTTACATCTTATTTCGAGAAAGACGGCCTTCCCAACAACATGATTCGCAGTATGCTGGAAGATAATCATGGCAACCTGTGGATCACTTCAAATAAAGGGCTTTCCAAATTTTCTCCCCAAACGAAGAGTGTAAGAAACTATAGCACGGCAGACGGATTGCAGGGAAATGAATTTAAATCACATTCCTGCTTTAAGGCAAACGATGGAGAAATGTTCTTTGGCGGCCCTAACGGATTGAATGCATTTTATCCGGATAGCCTCCGGGATAATACGTTTATACCACCTATATATTTCACCGATTTTCAAATATTCAATAAAACGATCTCCAATCATACAGGCGATTCCATTCTAAAGAAACACATCAATGCTACACATGAAATTATACTTTCGTACGATCAGTCTGTCTTTACGCTGGAGTTTACAGCCTTGAATTATATACTGCCGGAAAAAAATCAGTATGCGTATAAACTCGATGGCTTTGACAAGGAGTGGAACTATGCAGGCAACAAGCGAACAGCAACATATACAAACCTGGATCCGGGAGTATATGTGTTTCACGTTAAAGCATCCAACAACGATGGACTGTGGAATGAACGGGGTGCCAGTATAAAGATTGTGATTACGCCACCCTTCTGGCTCACCTGGTGGTTCCGTACACTGGCGGTTTTTATTATTGTGGGAAGTATATACCTGTTTATGCGTCTGCGCATAAGTGCTGCGAGCGAGCAAACCGAAGAGTTGGAGCGCCAGGTAAAGATACGTACTGCCGAAGCGGTGCAACGCAAGGAAGCACTCGAAGAACAGGCATACAGCATGAACGAGCTTAACGAGCAGTTGCAGGCGCAGACTGAATTTCTGCAGAGTATAAACGATGAGATACAGGAGCAGCGCGAAGTAGCCGAAGCTGCCCGTATAGAAGCTGAAAACGCCAACCGCGCCAAGAGTATATTTCTGGCCACCATGAGCCATGAAATACGAACGCCGATGAACGGTGTGATTGGAATGGCTTCATTGCTGGCGGAAACAAACCTCACACGGGAGCAACGCGAATACGCCGAGATCATTCGCAGTTCAGGCGAGAGTTTACTGGGAGTGATCAACGATATACTGGATTTCTCCAAGATAGAGTCCGGTAAAATGGAGCTGGAAGAAAAGGATTTTAGTCTTCGCAGTTGTGTGGAAGATGTGCTGGACCTCTTTGCCAACAAAGCTGCCAGCCTTGGCCTCGACCTGATCTACCAGCTGGATCACGATGTGCCCGATCATATTGTAGGCGATAGCTTGCGCTTGCGGCAGATTTTAATAAACCTGGTTGGTAACGCAGTAAAATTCACCAACCAGGGTGAGATCTTTGTTAGTGTACACATGCAGAATAAACATAACGATGAGTATGAGCTGCTCATTGAGGTGCACGATACAGGTATAGGTATACCGGAAGATAAACTCAACCGCTTGTTCCGGGCCTTCTCGCAGGTAGACGCTTCCACCACACGAAAATATGGAGGCACCGGGTTAGGGCTTGCTATATCTGAAAAACTGGTGGAGCTCATGAATGGACGTATATGGATTGAGAGTACGGTAGGGAAGGGGACTACATTTTTCTTCACTATAAAAACACGATTGGGTGAACAGCAGGAACAGTATACACATGACAAAGATGCTCTGTCGCATAAAAAAATGTTGATTGTAGATGACAACGCAACGAATCGACTGATTCTGAAAAATCAATTGCATTTCTGGAATGCCGAGCCGGTAGTTACCAGTTCAGCAAAAGAAGCATTGGAAATACTCAGAAACTCGCAGGATTTTGATTTGATCATGACGGATATGCAAATGCCGGAAATGGATGGGCTGCAGTTCGCCAGAATGGTGCGTCAAAAATATCCGGAGCTCCCAATCATGTTGCTGAGCTCTATCGGCGATGATCGCAGCGAAGAATATACCCGTATCTTTTCCAGCATTCTCTCAAAACCCGTAAAGCACAGCCTTCTGTATAAGAGCATTATTACAAGCCTTCGCCGACACGATAAGCCTGTTGTGCAGGAAGAGAAAAGAAAGCAGACACTGCGCAATGATTTTGCCCTACAGTTTCCATTACATATACTCATAGCAGAAGATAACCCGGTAAACCAGAAACTCGCGAAACATGTATTGAATAAACTGGGATATACCCCGGATATAGCGTCTAACGGGCTGGAGGCCATTGAAGCATTTACAACCACAGGGCATAATGTAATTTTGATGGATGTACAAATGCCGGAGATGGACGGGCTGGAAGCTTCACAACGAATACGCCAACATCCGGGCGCCCAACCCATCATTATTGCCATGACGGCCAACGCCATGCAAGGCGACCGCGAGCAATGCCTCAAAGCCGGCATGAACGACTATATCAGTAAACCTGTAAACCTCGAAGAGCTTATGAAAACCCTCGAGAAGTGGGCAGTAACATTGCAAACACAGGCCAGAGCGCTTTAGGGCTTGCTATATACCTATGAATCGATGGACAGGTGTATAGCAATAGTATTCACCGTACTTGGGTACTCTTGGCCATTACCGATAGTCATCGGGATGTGAGAACAAAATCCATTTTATTTCCCACAGAACTCACAGAATAACACAGATCGTTTAGGGTAACCGTTAATATACTCTTCCTGATAACGATTAACGTGTAACAGATAACGCTTCTGTGTAATTCTGTGAAATCTGTGGGAAACAAATTT
>NZ_DAIQRQ010000077.1:8982-20788 GCF_036786105.1 Ohtaekwangia sp. | reverse complement strand
GCATCTTTCAAAACAGTCAATGAAGCTATATCTCCGTTGTTCAGGTAGGTGATGTCGCTTGTAATCACTCCATCCACAACGTATAGCGGGGTGTTACCAATAGTAGAACCCACACCACGAATCGTAACTTTCATCGCTTCGCCTGGCTGCCCGGAGGTAGAAGTGACTTGCACGCCAGGAGCCTGACCTTGCAATGCCTGCAAAGCATTAGTAGAGCTCTGCTTCATCAGGTCTTCACCTCTCACTTGCAGGTTAGCACCTGTGTTCAAAGCCTTCTTCTGCTCACCATATCCGACTACTACAACTTCCTGTAGTGTAGCGATGTCTTCTTCCATAGGGACATCCAGCTTTGTCTGGCTACCTACAGGTACTTCTTTAGTTTTATACCCAATAAATGATACTACTAACACATCGCTCGGACTAGCTTCAACAGAGTAATTCCCCTCAGCGTCTGAACTCGTACCTATTGTGGTACCTTTAATCAGGATGCTCACACCCGGTAGCGGCGCACCGGCCGCATCCGTCACTTTCCCTGATATAACCTGTTTCTGCGCTTGTGCGGAAACCAATCCTACCAGGAAGAAACACACAGCAGTGAACCACATGCTTCTGTAGACTTTTTTAATCATAGATTAATTTTTGGTTTAGCTATTATTCTTGTTTATCTCCAGTTCCGCTCTTCACGGAAATTGAATTCTCATTTACTTACTACACTCACTGTCTTACCGGTATACTCAATCACCTGCGCGGGCTGAGCCGTGAAGCTCACCCCGGCAGCATGATCTTTGTTAACCCAAACTATTTTAACTGTTCTCTTTTCAGGCATGCCCTGGTAACTTCCCTGGCGATCGCCGATTGTTAAGGTCTTGGTCGATTCATTATACGTAAACGGTATTGTGCTGTATTTACCTTGTTCGTAATTGTAGTTAATGCCCTCATCTTCATACAATGTGAAGGATGCATCTTTACCGGCATATACATAGAGCGTAAGCGGATCGGCCGATTTTTCGGAAGTATACTGTATCTCCGGACCTGCAGGAAGGATAGAACCTTCTTTTACATATACCGGGATTCTGTCGAGTGGAGCACTTGCTTCGATGGTCTGGCCGCCATCGAAATACTTACCGGTATACAGGTCATACCAACCTGTAGTAGCAGGCAAATACACCTGGCGTGTTCTGGCTTTGAAAGTATGCACCGGGTTGATCAACAGATCCGGGCCGAACATATATTCATCGGCAATGTTATGAACTTTGCTATCGGCGTTAAAGTCCATAACAAGACCACGCATAATAGTAGAGTTATTGAAATAACTGTGTCCTGCAAGGGAGTAGATATAGGGCAGTAAGTGGTAACGCAGCTTATCATAGTATACCAGGCTGTTGTACTCGGCAGTTCCTTCCGGAGCGATGTTATATATCTCGCGTAACGGGAACTGACCGTGTGAGCGGAACACCGGGCAAAATACTCCGAACTGGAACCAACGTGTATTCAATTCTCTCCACTCGTTTAATGTCTCTCCTGTGAGGTTATAGAAACGTTTCTCTACGGCGAAACCACCAATATCCATCGTCCAATATGGTATACCGCTCAGGGAGAAATTTATACCGGTCGCAATCTGATCCTGCAGATCGCTCCAGCGTGATACGATATCACCACTCCAAGTAGTAGCGCCATACCGTTGCTGTCCGGCAAATGCAGAACGGGTAAGGATAAACACGCGCTTCTCAGGGCTTGACGCGCGCTGACCTTCATAAACACCTTTTGCGTTCATCAGCGAATAGGCATTGAAGTACTTTGCTCCCGGGCCCATCGCAGTGCTCATGTTGATTTTGCGTTCGTCTATAGAAATATTAGAATGAATATCAGGTTCAGTAGCATCCAGCCACCACGCATCAATACCGATAGAATTCAGATTCTTGTCGATCTGCTTCCAGAAAAGTTTTCCTGCTTCGGGATTGAACGGATCATAGAATGTAGATTCATATCCTATACCTACCCAGTCTTTTCTTTTCTTCTCAATGTTATGCATGTACAGGAATCCGTTTTTGCGCATCTCCTCATAGTTCTCGGTGCCTTTATTGAATTTCGGCCAAACAGAGATCATTAATTGAGCGTGCAGCTTGTTATGAAGCTCATCGACCATTCCTTTTGGATTAGGGAAACGCTTCAGATCAAATTCGTGTGAACCCCATTTGGGATCTTCCCAATACTGCCAGTCGAGTACAATGTTATCGAGTGGTATATGGCGCTTGCGATATTCTTTTACTACATCGATCAGATCTTTCTGATTGGTATAACGTTCACGGCTTTGCCAGAAACCCATTGCCCACTTCGGTGCAATGGGCGCCTTGCCCGTGATGTTGCGATAACCATTGATCACATCATCTGCATTTTTACCCTTGATGAAGTAGTAATTGATCTCATCTCCTACTTCACTTGATAATGACAAACGATTTTGATCTTCTGCGGCATACGGATCGAGGTGTGTAACTGCAAGGTATCCGCTGTCGTCTGGCGTCCATTCTATTTTAATAGCATGCTTTTCACCTGCTGATTTGATATCAACGTTGAATTTATTCGTCCATGGATTCCAGTTCTGTCTCCACTTGTTCAACACTTCGGTACCGTCAATCCAAATCTTGATATAACCTGAAGAGTATATCAGGAATTTATGCAGACCTGCAGCATCGGAAGTAAAAGAACCTTCCCATACTATTTTGCCTTTGTGCGAAACATCCTTGGGGAAGCTATCAACCTGCGGTGTTTCCAGGTATTGGAAGTCAATCTTGTTCTCAACTTTGCTTTCCTTGATCTTGTCTTCAACATAATAGTCTGCTGTAAGACCTCCTTCTTTGCCATCTTTTGTGAAGAGCTTCAAAGAGCTGAGAGGCTGATATTCGCGCGGGTCGCCAAACTTGCTGATAGAGTAATTATCCCACAGCAAACCGTAATTCTTGCTGGAATATAAAAAAGGGATTACATCCACTATGTTTTGCTGCACCAGCTCAACATCCTGGCCTTTGTAATTCATCTGGCCATTTTGATGTCCTCCCAAACCATAGAAAGCTTCATCGGCTGGCGATTCAAACACCTGGCTGATCGCATAGCTTTTCAGATTTTCAACTGTAACCGGGGTGAATGACTTGCCTCCGCCTTGTTTCTCCTGAAGAATTACTTGTCCGGTAGAGTCGGTGAAAGAAACTTCGCCAGTCTTTAAAGAAATCCTGGCGTGTACTGACTTGGTGAGCAAGGTTAGTGCATCAGCAGATTCCTCCAATTTCCAGGATGATGTTCCTTTTACTTCCGGAAGCACCACAAGGCTCTGCGCGTGTGAAAACGTGTCGGCCGGCGTAGCCGTCACATGAATAATGTCGTCAGAAATTACCTGCAGGCGCACTTGTTTGGCTCCCAGGCCATCGTTGAGATGCACAACCACACCGTCCTCCAGTTTCTCAAATGTCTTTTTGGTAGAGCAGGCTCCTAATAACAAAGCGAGCGAAATAATGTTTGCTAGTACTACTTTTTTCATTCTATAAAATAAATCTTTCATGCAACCGGTTTCCGAGACAGAATTCTCGTAATCGATTGCAATAAAGGTAGGGTACTAACAGCCCTCAAAAGGGTACTGAATTGTCTGTTCGTAGAGGCTTAAACGTGTTTGCAGGGTATCAAAATGTTGCAAATGACTGGTCAAAATCGCTTTGATCGGCTTGACAGGCAACCTGCAGCCTATTCATTTTTTATTAAGAAAGAAGAAATGATAACCATCGTGCTGCGCAACGGAAATAATCCAAGTGCACCATTTGCACCCAAGACGAATACATCACCACCCTCCCCTGACAGTGGCCAAAAATTCTAAATGAAATGGATTTATAATTCGGGTGAGAACTAATATAAAATAATGAATGACAACGATGCGGCTATCGCGATATAAATCAGTATCTCTATCGCCAGCATAATTCTGCCAAGCCGTTTCAATTTATCCTGCGACATTTTTATCCGGGTTAGAGCCAAAACTACTAACTCCTGGGCAAGCCGATGGTCATGAAATCGCTTAGATATAGGAATATAATGTCTTTTTTCAGGTTTACCCTGTAGCCCTCCGCTTTCCGGATGCGTAGGCAGACGGCAACACACTGTATTGCTCTTTGAAATAGCGGGCAAAGTACTTGGGGTTATTAAAACCTACCTGGTAGGCAATTTCAGCAACCGTTAATTGGCTTTTTTCCAACAACTGAGCAGCCTGCTGTAAACGAATGGTGCGGATAAATTCCAGCGGAGATTTGCCGGTAAGGGAAAGTATCTTTTTGTACAAATGTGCACGGCTGATTCCTAATTCACGGCTCATATCTTCTACCGAAAACTCAGCTTTGGAGACATTTTTCTCCACACACTTGATTGCATTCTGAATAAATATTTCATCCAGCGGTGTGATATTCAGCTCGCTGGCCTTTACATCCAGTTGCCTGGGGAATGATCTCTGGAATTTTTCACGCTGGGCAATCAGGTTCTGAATTCGCGATGCCAGTATTTCGAAGTTGAAAGGCTTTGTAATATAATCATCGGCCCCCAACTGAAAGCCTTCCACTTTTTGCTCTTCTGCAGCACGCGCCGTAAGCAGAATAACCGGTATGTGCGACACCCGCTGATCTGACTTAACCCTGCGACATAGCTCGATGCCGTTCATCTCTGGCATCATAATGTCGCTCACGATCAGATCAGGCAATGCCTCCTCTACTTTCTTCCAGCCTTCTAATCCATTGGGAGCTTCCAGGATTTGATAATCGAGTTTCAGGTTATCTTTCAAATAGAATCTGAAATCTTCGTTGTCCTCCACCAACAGCAGCAGCGGCTTCTTTGCCTGCATCAATTCTACTTCTTCAGGCACTTCGGCACCATTCATTGGAATTGCTGATTCCATTACCGGAGTCTCGGAAACCTCGGCATGCGTTATCACTTCCTGAAGTGGAAGCCGCACTGTGAAGCAACTTCCTTTACCGGGCTCGCTGCTTACCGCAATTGTGCCGCCATGAATTTTAACAAACTCTTTGGTGATGGATAAGCCAATGCCGCTGCCCTGGTTCACCATGCTTTTTGGCAGTTCATTTTGAAAAAAGCGTTCAAAGATCTTCTCCTGTTTATCGGCGGCTATACCTATACCGGTATCTTCCACTTCAATGCGTAGCCAACGATCTTCGTGCTCCACCTCTTCTGCTACCCGTACCGTTACAGCGCCATGTTCAGGCGTAAACTTGAATGCGTTGGAAAGCAGATTAAATAATATCTTCTCCAGCTTATCCTGATCGAAAATGGTTTCTATAGAATTAATTGCAGATTCAAACTGCAGCCTGATATCTTTTTTCTCCGATAAATCGGAGAATGAATACACTGCCTCTCTGATAAAATATATAATGTCTCCTTCGGAGGGATTGAATCTTATCTCCTGCACCTCCAGCTTTCTGAAATCCAGCAACTGATTTACAAGGTTCAGTAATCGTTTGGCATTTCGCTGGATCAATTGAAATTGATTGCGTTGCTCGGCATCCTTCGTTTGCCTGAGAATTTTCTCCAGTGGTGTGAGAATCAGCGTAAGCGGTGTTCGAAACTCATGGCTCACGTTGGTGAAGAACTTTATCTTCATCATGTCCAACTCGTGCATGTGCATTGCTTCCTGGCGCTCCTGCTGAATAGTAAACTTCATTTTTTCACGCTGCTGTATCAACTTGCGTATAATAAGCAGGCCGCCAATGATCATCATAAAGTATAACACCAAAGCTGTACGTGTTTTCCAGAATGGAGGCAACACTGTAATATGCAGACTTGCTCCTACTTCGTTCCATACACCATCGTTGTTAGCAGCTTTTACACGAAAAGTATAGTTGCCCGGATCGAGGTTGGTAAATGTAACTTTCCTTGATTTGCTATCAACACTCAGCCACTCGGCATCAAAGCCTTCCAGCCTATATTTATATTTATTCTTTTCCGGATGAATGAAATTGAGTGCAGCAAACTCAATGGAGAAAACATTTTTGTCAGGAGGAAGGCTGATTTCCGATGTCTGCGAAATATCTTTTGCCAGCAATATCTTTCCATCACTGGCATCCTGAGGTCTTATACTTTTATTGAACAACTGGAAGTCTGTAAATACAACCTGCGGTATATTTTTGTTTAAACCCAGTTCCGCAGGTTTGAAGATATTAAACCCGTTGGCACCTCCAAACACCAGCTCGCCACGCGATGTTTTGCAGGCAGCATTCTCATTGAACTGCTTGCCTTGCAGGCCTTCTGCTTCTCCGTAATTCTTGAACTTATAGATCACTTTGCCATTGGCATCTGCAGCGATCGTCATGCGGGAAAGACCGTTGGGCGTACTCATCCAGATATTTCCGGATACATCTTCCAATATGGTTAATATGGTATTGTGCGGCAAGCCATCTTCCTTTGTAAACGCTTTAAATGTATTGGTCTTCTCATCATATAAATTAAGGCCACCCGATGTAGCAATCCATATTCTTCCTTTGGAGTCTTCGCGAATATCGAGCACGTTATTGTTGCTAAGACTTTTAGGATTGTTGTTCTCACTTTCATAATGAAGAAAGCGGCCACGCTCCCGGCTTAGTATATCTACACCGCGTGTTGTTCCGATCCAGAGATTACCACGTTTATCTTCGGTCAGGGCTGCTATATAATCCGCACCTACTGAATTGATATCGCTGGCGCGATAGTGTGAGAAGGTTTGTGTACGGGGATCGAAGAGATTCAAACCGCCACTCAGTGTGCCGATCCAAAGCCTGTTGTGGGAGTCTTCAAATATTTCCCACACACTTTCGTTCGACAAACTTGCCGGGTTGGCCGGGTCGTGATTGTAACGGATAAATCTCTTTCCATCATAGCAAGTAAGTCCGCCGTAATATGTACCGATCCACAATTTTTTTTCATGATCAATACAGAGACTCACAATTACATCACTTCCTATACTATTGACATTGGAAGGATTGTATCGAAACTGTGTATACCTGCCCGAAGCGCGATCGAAATACAAGAGTCCCCCTCCGTTCGTGCCGATCCATAAATTGCCTTTGTCGTCTTCCACAAACCGGTTAACATCTGCATACGGTAAGCCTGTCGGATCTGATGAATGTCTGTATAACGGAAAGCGAATTATATTCTCATGATAATAGCTAACCCCTTTCTTATATGTTCCTGCCCAGATGATTCCTTCTTTATCTTTATACAATACATTGATGCTATTCTGGCTCAAACTCCTCTCATCGTCATCGCGATGAACGATGTAGCGAATGGAATAATCTTTTTTACTGATCACATTTATTCCCCC
The DNA here is from genome assembly GCF_036786105.1 of Ohtaekwangia sp. NCBI lineage: Bacteria > Pseudomonadati > Bacteroidota > Cytophagia > Cytophagales > Fulvivirgaceae > Ohtaekwangia > Ohtaekwangia sp. The sequence continues at coordinate 13,449 of NZ_DAIQRQ010000077.1, read as the reverse complement.
GTGATCTGTACCTACCCAGATCATTCCCTGGTTATCTTGCACTATACTGCGCACAATGTTATTGTTCAGCTTTGCTACGGGGCTGTCTTTATGAAAATGTCTGAATGCTTTGGTAGCTACATTGAAGTAATATATACCCTGTGCATCATTAGTAACATATATCCACAGGTCACCATCCTCATCGGCCAGCAGGCGGTATTGCCAAGGTGCTCCGTGATTTGCCTGGTATAATGATGTATTGCGATAGGCTACTGTGTGTGTGGCTCCGTTCACCTCAATGCGTTCGAGTATACCGTTGGCATGTATAATCCAGTTGTTGCCGTGCCTGTCCTGTGCAAAAAAGGATATTGAATCGGTGGCTATACTATTGGGGTCACGTGGATTATGACGAATGGAAACCGACTGTCGGGTAGCCGCTACATATTTGATCAATCCTGAAGTAGCATGAATGAACCAGTAATCGCCGGCATTGTCTTTTATTACGTCTGACAAAGCACCTTCCGGTATACTCAACGACTTATAAAATGACGATAGATCAGACTGAAATCTCTCCGTACCGGGATCGTACAAATTCAATCCTCCTGAAGTCAGTACACCAATACGACCGTCCGGAATTTCGAACAATTCCTGAATCGCACTGTTGTTAAGTGTGGAAGAATCGCGCGAGTCGTGCTGAAATATTTTGAAAGAATATCCATCATACCGGTTGAGGCCCGATGCTGTGCCAATCCAAAGAAAACCCTGACGATCTTTCAGAAAGCACCATACCTCATTATGCGACAGTCCATCGTTTACGTCTACGTGCATAAACTGATAGGGCTCCGGTTGTGCGAAAGCCAAAACGGGGAAGAGCAGTATCCACGTTATTCTCACAAAAAAACTTCTGTTAATCCCGGTCCGCATCAGTGTGCAATTTACGGAAAGGGCTCTATTTAACTTCACAAAAAATGCGCAACACAACGGCTTTCTGATTTATGGTAAGCTTGTAACAAGCAACCATCACCCGGCAAGCTTTAGAATCTTTGTGATCAAAAGATCAAACACTTCTACCAGGATCAAAACAATGATGATGTATTCCAGTAAATTACTTTCCCGCTGGTTGATGATCTCGCGAAAAACAGAGAGGTTATCTTCAATAATCCGCAGCGTATATTCTATTTCACTGAAGCGCACGCGGAGATCAAAATGCTTCATTAATCCCTGGTGAAGTTTATCCAGGTATTCATCATCCCACACCAGGTCAGGTGCATCGAAAATATAGATGTTTTCGGCAATCTCGTTTTGCGTATTCAGGGCTTTGCCAATAAAGCGCATCATGTTGTTGCGGCTGATTTTCAACTTGCCCGTAAGCTCTAATTGATTCGCAAAACCTTTTACTTCCGTGAGCAGCGTTTCACTTACGCCGTGGTAGTAATCCAGCGCCACAGACTGCGCCAGGTTGAACATGGCAATGCGGATCACGCGATCGTTTAATCTTCCTACCACCACGCGGTCGAAATCAAAAGCAATGTCGCTACGGCCTTCTTCGCATAGCAATTCATGGTCATCACGAAGCCAGTTCAACGAAGGGCTTTTCTGAAACGCTGCAATGGCTTTGACAGCCCATTTCATCTCATCTTCATTATAACCGGCAAACACTACCACACCGTAGTTAAAGTAAAACTGGTATTTGCCGCCACCAAAATGATAATATAGCTCGGATGAGGAATCGGCCAGCGGTTTAATATCCAGAAAGGCTTTGATCCCTTTTATATCCAATTGGTTAGCTACAAGAAATGCAGAAAGTTTTACCGGTTGCGGCATATATATCATTCTTTATACTAAAGATAAAAGAATACTACCGTTTCAAAAGTTCAAAAACACCCATCCCCGGCCAAACCGGGTAATAGATAGTTAATACATCTTTTATGTAAAGGATGTTTGAAAACTTGTTTTAAAATCGAGATTTGCGACTTAATCTCAGAGCAACGGAATGCGCGTTTTTAAACAAACCCAAATGAAAAAATTACTTATACTCTTTGTATTAACCCTGAGCTATGGATATGCCGGTGCCTGGGGGCAAACCGGCCACCGTGCCACAGGCTGGATCGCGGAAAAATATCTGAATAAAAAAGCGAAGAAGGAACTCGACCGGATTTTGAACGGCCAATCGCTTGCCATTGCCAGCACGTGGATGGATGAAATCCGCTCAGACTCTACGTACGATTATACTGCCGACTGGCACTGGGTTACCATTCAGGATGGACAGACCTATGAGCAAAGTACCAAGAATCCGAAAGGCGATGTAATTCAAACCATTGAGCGCATTATTACCGAGCTGAAATCAAAAAAATTTACCGGCAAGGAAGAAGCGGAGCGCGTTAAAATGCTGATACACCTTATTGGCGATATTCACCAGCCTTTGCATGTGGGCGGTGGCAACGATCGTGGCGGTAATGATGTGAAGATTATGTGGTTTCGCGTTGACAGTAACCTGCACCGTGTTTGGGACAGTGATATGATTGACGATACTAAATTAAGCTATACCGAGCTTGCACAGTCGCTCGACAAGCCTACGCCTGCACAACTTACGGGCTGGCAAAATTCTTCGGTGCGCGATTGGGCATACGAAAGCATGGGATATCGCAAGCAGGTATACGATGTCGGAGCTGGTAAACTGGGCTACGGATATTCTTATAAATACTATCACGTTGTGCGCGACCGTCTCTTGCAAGCTGGCATACGACTGGCTGGTATTTTGAATGAGATCTACGGATAGAAAATTACAAGCATGGTTCGTTATACTTCTAACGAACCTGTTTTACCACCTGAACTCCCCTATACTTCCCATCAATCTTTTTCTCTGGCGTGATCTGTTTCTTTTTCCGATCTTAAAGGATAATCCAACAGAGACTATGACCCGCCTTAAATTTTTACTATCCCTAATACTCTTATTTGCCCTGGCACGGCTAGGCTACACGCAACCCACTTATGCGGAAAAACTCGGCTTTCCCAAAGGAGCGCGTGTATTAATACTACACGTGGATGATGCCGGTATGTCGTGGGACTCAAACCAGGGAGCAATACGCGCACTCGAAAAAGGTGTAGCCACTTCGGTAAGTGTAATGATGCCCTGTCCGTGGGTGTCGGGTTTTGTTCATTACTTAAAAGACCATCCTGCTACCGATGCAGGTCTTCACCTCACCTTAACTTCCGAATGGAGGGACTATCGCTGGTCGCCATTGACGGGCAAACCTGCTGCACCTGGTCTGGTAGACAGTGAAGGAGCTTTCTGGCCATCGGTAGAGGATGTGACTACACATGCTACTGCCGATGAAGTGGAGGCAGAGATACGCGCGCAACTTGCTCGTGCGCAGGCTATGGGCTTTCAACCTACACACCTCGACTCGCATATGGGTACACTGTTTGCCAAGCCTGAATTTCTGGAACGCTATATCAAGATTGGTATGGAAACTAAAATTCCTGTGATGCTCCCAGGTGGTCACAATACAATGATCAGTGCGCAATTGCCTCCGGCTTTTGTTTCTTACCTACGACAAACAGGAGAAAATCTCTGGAATGCAGGCCTACCCGTTTTGGATGACCTCCACAACCTGAGCTACGATTGGAAATACCCGGCAGGAGAACAAACCGATGCAGCGTTACAAAAATTTTCAACCAGCAAATACATTGAGACGATCAGGCAGGTGAAACCCGGTCTCACGATGGTGATTATGCATTGTACATCGCCATCAGAAATTTTCAGATATATTTCAGAGTCGGGCAAAACACGCAAAGGTGATTTGCTGGCGATGATCGACCCGGAGTTGAAAAAATTCCTTGAAAAAGAAGGCTTTATCCTCACCACTTGGCGCGAAGTAAAAGAGCGCAGGAATAAGCTTAAATAGAGGTCGTGGCAGGAAAAATATTCCTTATCTTTTTTTCACGAAGTTTTGGAAAATTAGAGCACAACTCCGTAATATTGCACTCCCAAATTTAAACGAATTCCTCCTTAGCTCAGCTGGTTAGAGCATCTGACTGTTAATCAGAGGGTCGCTGGTTCAAGTCCAGCAGGGGGAGCAAAAGCCACCAGACCGGTGGCTTTTTTTGTTATGAGCTATTGCGTATACATTTTGATTTCACAGCGAATCAACAGATTCTATATTGGCATGACTGAGAACTTGCAACAACGGATGGACCAACACAACAATCCTATTAGCAATTTAAAGTTTACCGCTAAAGGAATTCCCTGGGAGCTATTCCTAACTATACCCTGCACCGATAAGCATCATGCATTAAAACTTGAGAAGCTTATTAAAGCGAAAAAAAGCAGTGTGTTCATTCGTAATCTCAAGAAATACCCGGAGCTCGTACAGAAAATAAAAAACGAAGCAAGCATCTGACTTGTTAATCAGTCCCGATAGATATCGGGAGGTTCAAGTCCAGCAGGGGGAGCAAAAGCCACCAGACCGGTGGCTTTTTTTGTTA
>NZ_DAIQRQ010000077.1:0-8882 GCF_036786105.1 Ohtaekwangia sp. | reverse complement strand
CGGGAGGTTCAAGTCCAGCAGGGGGAGCAAAAGCCACCAGACCGGTGGCTTTTTTATTTCCCGCATCCCGATAACTATCGGGAACAGAAAAACACAGAACAGGAATACAAAAAATAATCTCTAACAGATTGCACTGATCTACGCAGTCAAATTCAACTGCATTTTTCTTTGTGAAACTTTGAGCCTCCTTTGAGATACTTTGTGTAACTGGATTTTGGTGTAAGATGCTTATTTTCGTAATCGATATTATATTCGTTTTTAATTGAGTAATAAATTTTATGAGATCACTGTTCTTGATATACTTCTTAAGTACCATGGCCCTGCACGCACAGGAAAAAATATTTCTATACCCTGCCAGCGAAAAAGTTACCATCGATGGTTATGAAAAAGATAAGGAACCTCCCTACTTTGAGTACTACAAGGCTAATCCGGATTCTGCCAACGGTTCGGCTATACTGATTTGTCCGGGCGGAGGTTATGCTCACCTGGCGGAGTGGCACGAGGGTAAAGATGTAGCAAAGTTTTATAACCAGTACGGGTTTGATGCCTTTGTGCTGCACTATCGTCTTAATACAGATGATCAGTCCGGGCATCGTCATCCTGACCAGTATCGCGATGTCACTACGGCCCTGCGCATTATCAAGTCGCGGGCGAAGGAATGGAAGCTTGATCCGGAGCGCGTGGGCATTCTGGGCTTTTCGGCAGGCGGACACCTGGCGTCTATGGCTGCAACGATGCACCTACCGGCCAATAAGAAATCTAAAAATATATTGGATCAATGGAGTACGCGTCCTTCGTTTGCTATACTTATATACCCGGTAATTACGTTGGCTGGTTCGGCTGCTCATAATGGTAGTCGCGAGATGTTGCTCGGAAAAAATCCGGATAACGCACTGGTTGATTCTCTCTCGACACAAAACCGCGTTGATAAACATACCCCTCCTACCTTCCTGGTATATGGTAACGAAGACAACGCTGTGCCACCTGAAAACGGAATTCTGTTTTACCAGGCTCTCCGCAAAAATAATATACCTGCAAGCCTCCTCATCTATGGCCAGGGCGGACACGGCTTCGGCATGGCTCCTAAAGACGCGGTGTTGAATACATGGCCGTGGTTGAGTGTAAAGTGGCTGGAGAAATTGGGATATAAGAAATAGCTGTGAGCTTGGAGCTTTGAGTTGCGAGTCGTGGAATAAAGGCTGCTGGCTACTGAATAATTGGTGTACGGCAACTTTATTCTATAAAGAAAAATCCAGTTGTTTGGAACACAGAGTTACTCCAAGGATCTCTTTGAGAGCTTTGTGTTTCTGGATTTTAAAAACATGTACAAAGGAATACCATCCCTTTATTAAAAAATTCGACACTTCCCGAAAATCTACCAGCAGCCTGAAGCTGGCAGCCAGCAGCTAATTCCCAGATCGTCTTGTAAAATTCAAATCGTTAACTAACTTTGTATTTCAAAGTACTTTCAAATGAAACAAATCCAGGAGTACGAAAAGGATATTGCTTCGATCCGCAACATGATGGAGCGCTCCTCCAAGTTCATCTCTCTCAGCGGATTATCGGGCGTAATGGCAGGCATCTATGCATTGGCCGGTGCGTTCACAGCTTATTTCACGCTGCATTATCCCATCTCTCCCATGCACTTCCGGCAATACTCGTTGCAAAGTCCGGAAGCATTTACGAAACTCATTCTTATAGCCTCCGTGGTTCTGGTTGCTTCTATTGCCACGGGACTTTGGCTCAGTGCCAGGAAAGCGCAGAAGCATGGTGAAAAGCTCTGGAACTCTACCAGCAAAAGCCTGGTGTTTAATATGGCTGTGCCACTGGTGAGCGGTGGTATATTTATTTTAGTTATACTGTATACCGGGCACTTCGGGCTTGCAGCACCGGCTTGTCTGATATTCTATGGACTGGCATTGATACAGGCAAGCATTAACACGGTGGATGAGGTGCGATACCTGGGCTTTTCTGAAATTATACTGGGATTGATCTCTGCTTCTTTGCCCGGGTATGGATTGATCTTTTGGACAATAGGATTTGGTGTTCTTCACATTATATACGGGGGCATCATGTACAACAAATACGACAAGTGAAGAATCCGTTCGACAATCTCGATAAAGTACTGGAGCACCGTGTGAGGTTACAGATCATGTCTGTGCTGGTAACGAACGATGGATATGAATTCAGTTCGCTGAAAGATATGCTGAGCGTTACAGACGGCAACCTGGCTTCTCACATCAAGGCGCTGGAACGTGAAAAGTATATATCGATATCGAAATCGTTCATCGATCGAAAACCGAATACGAAGTATAAAATTACGGAGCGCGGGCGCACCGCTTTCAAGAAGCATCTCGATGCACTGGAGGCGGTGGTAAAACAACAGAAATAATTTTTTTAGCAATCAACTTTGAATTTGAAAGTACTTTTAAATGAATAACAAAAGCTATTACCTGATTCCTTCATTCACTATGAAAACACGGCTCAACAAAACAGCACTCTGGGTCTGCATCACGATTATAACTGCTATTGTGCTGAAGATTCTCTTCAACGGCATTGCTTCCGGTGAAATGATCTTGTTCCTGAATCCTACCAGCACTATGCTGGAGTATATACTGAACAAGCACGCACAATCTACCACCAGTGGATTTTTCTTTCCTGATCTGCACATTATGATTGATCGCTCTCTGTCCAGTGAAAATTTCCTGGTAATGGTATTCTTTGTATTGTCGTGCACAGCACCGTATCACATTCTTAAAGCGTGGAAAGCAATACTTCTGTATGGCGCTATATTGTTAGCATCATTTGTTCTGACGCTGGCCATTAGCGCGGTGCGCATTATGATGGCTTTGCCCGTGATTCGCTTACAAGACTCACAACCCTGGCTTAACTCTTTCTGGATGCAGCGTGTGGAAGGCGGTGTATTTTATATTATCGCTTTGCTGCTGGTATACCTGGTATTTCGAAACATTTTTATACACATGAAACAACAACATGACTTGCAGCATCCACAGGCATCTGCCGTGAGGCATAACCTGTTTGTTACTTACCGCAGAAACTCTCATTTACATTAATTCATTACCACTTATGCAAACTTCATCATCATCACCCAATCCTACGGGACAAGTATTTGAAAGGATCAGTGCTTGGTTCCGCGATTCTATTATCGTTAAGCTTTTTGCTATTGGCTTGCTTATACTCATCCTGCTCATTCCGCAGGTATGGATTGAATCCATTATGCACGAGCGGCAATATAATGCATCGTCTGTGGTAAATGAGATCACATCCAAGTGGTCGGGCACGCAAACCCTGGCCGGACCAGTGCTTGTTATACCTTTTACCAATCGCGAGAAAATTGATAAAGGCAAAGAAGGAATCGAGATACGCGAATGGACACAAGATGCCTATTTCCTTCCGGAGCATCTTGCCGTGAATGGTACGGTAAATCCACAAATACTTCATCGTGGTCTTTACGATGCTGCAGTATATGAATCCAACATTACGTTGAAGACAACCTTTGCAGCGCCTAACTTCAAAAAATTAAACGTTAATGAAAAGGATGTACACTGGAACGAAGCACGACTTGTACTTTGCATCAGTGACCTGCGTGGCATCAGTGAAAATCCTTCTTTCAAATTAGACACTTCTTCTCTTAGCAGTGAACCTTCCAACCAGATCGGGTTTGGTGTAACAACAGCTACGCATGCCAGCGCACCATCTGCCTATGATGACACCAGCTACGATGTAACTTCTCCAGCGGCCATTACCAGCAAAACCGGTATCATCGCGGCATTACCCTGGCAAACGGCAGCCGACTTTTCCGGGGAGATCTCCACACAACTAAGTTTAAAAGGAAGTACGTCATTGAATTTTATACCAGTTGGTAAAACAACAGAGGTAGCGTTGCAGGGACCGTGGGCAAACCCAAGCTTTAACGGAGAATTTTTACCAGCATCGCGCGAAATAACGGACAAAGGATTTACAGCTAACTGGAAGATACTGCACTATAACAGACCTTTTGCACAAGAGTGGACCGGCAGTGAACAAGAACTTTCAGGCTCTGCATTTGGCACAGAACTTTTAATACCGGTAGATCAATATCAAAAAAGCATGCGCACCGCTAAATATGGCGTACTGATCGTGCTGCTTACGTTCATCTCATTATTCCTGGTGGAGATTATCAAGAAAATTCGTATTCATGCTTTTCAGTATTTACTGATTGGCGTTGCGCTGGTGATATACTATACATTGCTGCTATCGTTATCAGAACATGTCGGCTATAATCTTGCATACCTGATTGCCTCCGCTGCCACTGTTATATTGATCAGTTTGTATGCGCTTACATTCTTACAGCGAGGATCGCTGGTTGCATTCTTCAGCTTTATCCTGGTATTCTTCTATGGTTTCATTTTCGTAATCATTCAATTGCAGGATTACTCATTACTGCTCGGAAGTATAGGTCTGTTTGTTGTGATTGCACTGGTAATGTATTTCTCACGCAACATTAAATGGTATAGGGAAGCGGAGGTGCAGGTTTAAAAAGTTTAAAAGTTCAAGGTTTAAAGTTCAAGGTTTAAGGAATACCCCTAACCTTGAACTTTGAACCTTAAACTTTGAAAAATTACTCCTTATCAAGGAACGGATATCGATAATCTACCGGAGGCACGAAAGTCTCCTTGATCGTGCGAAGCGATGTCCAGCGGAGCAGGTTTACCTTAGCACCGGCTTTGTCGTTGGTACCAGAGCCTCTTGCACCGCCAAAAGGTTGCTGACCTACTACAGCACCTGTAGGTTTATCGTTGATGTAGAAGTTACCGGCTGCGTTAGAAAGTTTCTTCGTAGCAAGGTCGATCGCATAACGATCTTTTGCTATGATCGAACCTGTCAGTGCATACGGTGAAGTGTTATCCACCAGCTCGAGTGTTTTTTCAAAGTCAGCTTCCGGGTATACATATATGGTTAACACCGGACCAAAGATCTCTTCACACATGGTGATGGAAGATGGATCTTTTGATACGATCACGGTGGGTTCCACAAAGTATCCTTTTGATTTATCGTATTTACCACCGGCTATAATTTCATTGGCAGCATGGGCGCGCGCCTTCTCAATATAGCCTGCAATCTTATCGAAGGAGCGTTCATCGATCACAGCGTTAATGAAGTTGCCGAAATCTTCCGTGCCACCCATCCGGAAGCTCTTCAAATCATCCAGCAAATATTTCTTTACATCTTCCCACAGGTTGGAAGGTATATAGGCACGTGACGCAGCCGAACATTTTTGTCCCTGGTATTCAAATGCACCTCGCGATAAAGCAACCGATACTTCTTTTGCGCTGGCACTCTTGTGCACCATTACAAAATCTTTACCACCGGTCTCTCCTACCAAGCGGGGATAAGTTCTATACTTATGGATATTCTGACCGATCGTCTTCCACATGTTCTGGAATACCGCGGTACTTCCGGTAAAATGTAGTCCGGCAAAATCGCGGTGATTGAAAATGATATCACCTGCTGTTGGGCCGTCTACATAGATGAGGTTGATCACACCATCCGGTAAACCGGCTTCTTTCAATACTTGCATAATTACATTGGCAGCATATACCTGTGTATACGCTGGTTTCCACACTACAGTGTTACCCATCAGCGCCATACTCGTGGGCAGGTTGCCTGCTATAGCGGTAAAGTTGAACGGTGTTACTGCGAATGTAAATCCTTCCAGCGGGCGATACTCCATTCTGTTCCATACACCGGGCGATGACGCAGGCTGCTCCTGGTATATCTGCCACATGAAGTATACATTGAAGCGCAGAAAATCGATGAGTTCGCAAGCTGAATCGATCTCCGCCTGGAAAGGACTTTTGGATTGCCCAAGCATAGTAGCTGCATTGATCTTGTAGCGATAAGGTCCTGCCAGCAAATCTGCTGCTTTCAGAAATATACCTGCACGATGTTCCCAGTCGAGGTTTGCCCATTGTTCCTTTGCTGCGAGTGCCGCAGCAACAGCCTGCTCTACATGTGCCGCATCGCCTTCATGAAAATATCCCAGTGTATGCTGGTGGTCATGTGGAGGCGACAACCGGATCTTTTTGCCCGTGCGAACTTCTTTATCACCGATATACATGGGGATATCGGTTTCTTTTGCACGCGCTTCTTCTAGTGCTTTCTTCAGGGCCGCGCGTTCTTTCGTTCCGGGAGCATAGCTGAGAACAGGCTCATTTTTCGGATCAGGAACGTGGAAAAATCCTTTCGACATAAATTATGATTCAGTTATAGGTTAATGGAATTGTGATTTGTGGGCAAAGGTAAATAATTCAAAGAATCTGCCGCAGTTCCGACAGGCATGCAATCTCGTGTGTTACAATGCTTTCGTGTGCACTGCGTTCAGGGTTATAAAAAATATTATCGATTGAAGCATTGCGAGAACCACCCATATCGGTAATCAGGTTATCACCAATCATAATAGCTTCATGGTTGCCAATGGCATAATACTTCAGCGCAAATTCAAATATTTCTTTTGCCGGCTTTTTATGACCTGCTTTTTGTGATGTAACAATGTGATCGAAGTATTTATGCAGATTGCCCGAGGTAAGCTTGGTATGTTGTATCTCTTCAAAGCCGTTGGTAATGACCGACAGGCTATATTTCCCGCGCAGGTATTCCAGTACTTCAATCGCGTATGGCATCAGACTCCCCTTCTTCGGGCACGCCTCCAGGTAATCGGTTGAAAGATCTTCGCTGAGCTTTTCATTGTAAGCATGAAACGATTCGAGTATCTGTTTGAAGCGCTCTCTGCGAATCACTTCACTCGCAATCCGGCCGGTATCATACAATTCCCACAAATGCGTGTTCACGGTCTTAAATCGCTCCAGGAAAGCTTCAAGGGTGGTAACACCTTTCGCCTGCAGATCGTACTGATGATACAACTCACCAAGTGTCTCGCGCGAATTGGTTTCGTAATCCCACAGGGTATGATCGAGGTCAAAAAAGATACAGGCGTATTTCTTGTCCGATGGCATGATGATGTCGCTAAGTAAGAATCAATTCCGGCCGATGATAAATTCCGTTCGCTTCTATATCTAATCGCTTTTTAATCGTTCTTTTTCGAGTCGACCTTCGCGCCATGCCAATATCTGGCGATTGTTCACGGCCAACTCGCGATTGGTGAACAATGTCTGATAAATGTGCTGATCGTGCTGCAACTGTGAATCTCTTCGCAAAAACTGGAAGATCTGTTTGATAATGTCTCCTACCTCATCTTTGATCTGATAAAATACCCAGTGGTTATATCTTCTATGTCCTAATATTCCCGCATTCTTGAGATAAATAAGATGTCTTGAAGTTTTGGCCTGGGTGAAATCCAGGATTTTTTCGATGTCGGTGATGCACATTTCACCGTTCATAAAAATCAGGTGCAGAATCCGAAGGCGTGATTCATCGGCACAAGCCTTAAAAATCTGCGATCCCAGCGTAAGATTAAAACTTTTCAGTCGCATGGCACATCCTTGCAATATTGCCAAAGGTATGGGAAATTAGGCAGTTGTAAGGCTTATAGCTATATTTGAACACCTGAGCGAGTAGAACCGTGAAATTGCATCTGAAAAATACCATCACCATTGCCCTGCTACTGCTGTCAGTTTTTTGTACTGCTCAGTTGGCGCAGGCGCAACAGAAAAAAAGGATTATACAGTTGTCTGGTGTTGTAATTGAAGAAGACACTGTGAATGGCAAGCCTGTGCCGGGTGTGCACGTATATGTGCCGAAAGCAGGCCGGGGTACTACCACCAACAACGTAGGTTTCTTTTCTATGCCTGTGCTTACCGGCGATGAAATCGTGATCTCTTCAGTCGGCTATCAACACCAGACGTTTGTGGTGCCTGACGATTCTCCGGAATACCAGACTATTATCATCACCATGCTGCAGGATACAACCTTGCTCCCTGAAGTTGTGGTTATGCCTTTTCCTACTGAAGAAGTTTTTAAAGAAGCTGTACTGGCATTGAATCTTCCGATGGAAGATGAACGCGTTGACAAAAAGAATATGAACCAGGAGTTGTTGGCATTGATGGTGAAGACCACACCTATGGATGGTTATCAGAATCAGCGGTATTACCTCAACCAGTGGGCCGGCTCTACCAACTCCAAGTTTCAGCCCGTTACCAATCCATTCCTGAATCCTTTCAACTGGGTGAAGTTCTTTAACTCACTGAAGAAGAACAAGAAAAAGTAATTTCTGATTCTCTGCTCTTTTCAATTTACTCTACTTGGGGGGAATAATCTTTATTATTAATATTGCAGCCCCAAATTTTGGGGATTTCGGGGTGTAGCGCTGCCCGGTTAGCGCATCCCGACAGAGTCGGGAGAGTCGGATGTTCGAATCGTTGTGTACAGTAAATATATTATGTGTAGTGTATATATTTTAGAATCAGAAGAAGGTAAGTGGTATTATGGTTCTTCTGAAAATGTAGAACAGCGAGTAAAAGATCATAATACCAACCGGGCAGATATACGAGATTTAAAGGTCCATGGAAGCTTATCTTCCGCAGAGACTTTGATAATAAAACTGAAGCCTTAAAGTTTGAGCTTCAATTAAAGCGAGTGAGGAATAAGGCCTATATTCGCAAAAGCTTTTCAGATTTTTTTCTGAACCAGGACGAGTGAGGAGATGTCTCTTCGTCAGAACAAAAAATACTTCGGGATGTAGCACAGCCTCAGCTAGCGCATCCCAACAGAGTCGGGAGGGTCGAATGCCTTTCCGAAAAGATTTCTCGGGGTGTAGCGCAGCCCGGTTAGCGCACCACGTTAGGGACGTGGGGGTCGGATGTTCGAATCATCTCACCCCGACATTGTGACAATCAATTGTCGGTAAAACCCTTTATATCGTA
>NZ_DAIQRQ010000017.1:19813-83468 GCF_036786105.1 Ohtaekwangia sp. | reverse complement strand
ATACCAGCCCACGCAATGTCTATTCTATTTTTAAAAGAGAGGAGATCAAGACCGATCTTCTGAAAATTATCAGTGAAGTTTTGAATTACAACTTCTTCAGCCTGTATGTAAATTCAATTAAATATAAAGAGCCGTCTATTCTCATACGAAAACCAAACAGCACCCGAAGCAAGGTAATGATCACCCTTGAACTCGATGGCCGTCCGGAAACACTCGAGCAGAGCATCCGGCAGCTGAAGAAGATCAACAATGCATTGTAGCTGCAGCTGGCTGCAAGTTGCTGGGCATTTGCAGTTGATAAATAGCTACGAGCCTTGAGCTATGAGCTATCAGATGTTATCCGTTAATCGTTACTGGTTATTCAAATCTTTACTAATTCAGAAAGAGGAATCTCCAAAACTGTAGCCACACTGTAAAGTGTATATATAGTTGGTGTAGTATTACCCTTTTCCAATCTGTCAATACTCTGACGATCTTTCATCATGGCACGAGCCAAGTCAGACTGTGTCCAGCCTTTTTTTTCCCGCAGCATAACAATTCGGGCGCCTATTCTTACCGCTAATTCTTCCTTTTTCAACCTGAGCCTTTATGAGAAGGAAAATTGTGAGAATTGCCTAAAAAAGATGTCATCATATATGCTGACAAACCGTTTCCTTATCTATATCTTTGTTTCGTTAGTAATACAACCGTCTCGCATTCAGTTGGAGACGTGACAAATGAGTTATTTGTTAATGATTATAGTATGTTGGATAAATTAGCCGAAGAATCCCATCTCCCTCCCCGAATCGAAAACGCATTCAAATTATTTTTGAAACGAACGCCACCGGAACGACTTAATCGTACAGTACGAACGTTGTTTATAGAATACCTCTCTCATCAGCACGACTTTCTTCCACCAGACTTTCATCTTTACCTGGATGATCTGTCAAATCTCTTTATCCTGCTCGATAAAATTGACTGCGAGACTAAAGGCTGGTATACTGAATGTGAGGAGAAAAATTAGCCTCATCCAAAACCCTTCTCCAAAGGAGAAGGGCTTTAAAGTCCCTCTCCTCCGGAGAGGGATTTAGGGTGAGGCTAAAATATAGATTAAAAGCTGGATCACTTCATTAAGTATAGTCTGTTTCCCTGGTTAACCGCTCTTGACAAGACTTCTAAAAAATGATGTGAGGAGAAAAATTGGCCTCATCCAAAACCCTCTCCTCCGGAGAGGGACTTAGGGTGAGGCTATATAGCTCCTACTTCATATACATATAGTCTACCGTAACATCGAGCATAGCTTTGAGTCCGGTAAGCATACCGCGGTCGTCCATCATAAAATCGGGTGTATGGTGCGATGCTGCTTTCTCTACGGGAATCTCCGGAGGGCAAGCCCCTACAAAGAAAAAGAATCCTGGTACCTTCTGTTGATAGTAGGCAAAATCTTCTGCCCCGGTAACGGCTGGTATACGCGCTACATTCTGTTCGCCAGCAGCTTTGTTCAGGCTTGCTACCATCTTCTCTGTCAATGCAGGATCGTTATACGTAACCGGTGTCATCTTCGTGATCTCTACTTCTGCACGTGCACCTGCACTTTCGGCTATACTGGCAGCCGTGCGCTTCAGGCGCTCGTGTATATCTTTCTGCATGGTTGCATCGAATGTGCGAATGGTACCCGTCATCTCTGTATACTCGGGAATAATATTCTGACGAATGCCGCTATGAATCGTTCCAACTGATATAACCGCGGGCTCTTTTGTAAGATCCGTCTGGCGACTGATAATGGTTTGTATACCATTGATGATCTGTGCAGACGCTACAATAGGATCTATACCCAGCCACGGTGCAGAACCATGCGATTGCTTGCCATATACTTTAATGGTAAACCAATCGGAAGCCGCCATCATACCCGCAGGTTTATAGGCGATCTGCCCCAGCTTGCGTATACCCTGGATGTGCATACCGAATATCACATCTACTTTTGGATTTTCGAGTACGCCTTCGCGCACCATCAGGTCGGCACCACCTTCTTCACCGGCCGGAGGTCCTTCTTCTGCTGGTTGAAATATAAATTTGATAGTGCCTCTCAGGTCTTTTTTATTTTTGGAAAGTATCTCGGCCACGCCCATCAATATAGCCACGTGCGAGTCGTGACCACACGCGTGCATCACACCGGTTTCCTGTCCGTTGAACACGGCTTTCTCTTTCGAAGCAAAAGGAAGATTATTACGTTCTGTTACCGGCAGCGCATCCATATCGGCACGCAGTGCTATTACGGGGCCGGGTTTATCGGTTTTGAGTAAACCCACCACACCAGTATGCGCTATACCCGTTTGCACTTCAATGCCCAATGCCTTGAGGTGATCGGCCACATAGGCTGCTGTCTTTACTTCACGGTTTGATAATTCAGGATATTGATGAAGGTGTCTGCGCCATTCTATAACTTTACTCTCGATCTCTTTTGCCTGCTGATCAAGTTTGGCTTGTACTTTTGGATTTACCTGCGCATGTATAGTTATAGCAGTAAACGAAAGCGCGAGGCAGAAAAAAATTTTTCTCATAGTCATACGGTAAGGCTTTAGATCCGGACAATATATTGATTATCGACTACGCAACCAACGACAATACATGGAGTGGATAAAAATCTTTGCCAGCGATACAGAAGCACGCGGCAGAATACAAAGCGGCAAGCCTCAGTTATTGGTGATACACGGTAAGCGCATTTGCCTGGTATTACACGAAGGTAATTTCCGGGCGGTGCAAGACAGCTGCACACACAACGGAGGGTCGCTCAGCCAGGGGCATGTAAATTACCTGGGCGAGATTGTCTGCCCCTGGCATGGTTATCGATTCGATTTGAGGAGTGGAAGAGCGTGCGATTCGTCTTCGCATGATTTGAAGACGTATCCTGTAAAATCGGATGATTCCGGTTTTTTTATTGGCATTTAAAATAGATTAATCCCTATTTTCGTTCTTCACCCGCTTCCCCTTAGGAGGCTGAATATCTAATCGACTGAATCATATTTATGCAAGTTCGCTTTCTCATTCTTATAGCGCTCGTTACAGGTCTTCATACATCGTTTGCCCAAACTTATTTTCGGGAAGAGAACTGGATAGACGAGTTGAACCTGGCGGGAGGACTTCCCGAAAAATTATTAAGTACCCGCACGGCAGTGTTCTACGATTATACCCTTACCGAAAAAGATCTCAACACCATGCAGGAGTATTTTCAGCGGTCGGGTATTGATGCCGTTGCATACCATGAACTTGATATGCTGATGGCGGGCAAAGATGTAACGCGAGGGTTCTCCGATTTTTTGGAGAAGCGTGAGATCACCAATCTTGTTTTCCTGGAAAAGAAAGAAAGCGGCTATCGCATTGTAATCACAACGTTCAACGGAAAAGATAACGTGGTTGATCCGAAGCAGAATGCATGGAGCGCTTCCCATACCATCCTCACGGAACTGTTGAAGAATGTATACCGTACTACCTCCGGGCAGAAGAAGTTGAACCTGCTCATCAACGATGTTCCCGAAACAGGTCTCACCGTAAACCCTATATTGGGAAAGCGGAATGAATTTTTTGCAATAGACCTGAAGGTAGATCCATTGGCAGTGCCCAAGTTTGGCAATGAAGAAATGGATAAGAAGCTCGAAGCGATCTTCAAGGAGAATTATCCGCTGAAGTATAAACTTACCGAACCGGGATTAACGGAGAAAGAATTGCGCAAGCAGGGATCGTTGTATGTATTGTGTATTGTGCATACCCGTGGTGCAGCAATCAAAGAACTATACGGTTACCCCATGACGAAATCGGAGAGCGCATTGGTATCTGTTACTTATCCGGAGGCACAGCAGCAGCTAAAAAATATACCCTCTAATACACCGGTGTATAAAGTATATTTCAAACACATCGATTCCGGCAATGTATTTCTAGGCACCAAGTGGGATTCTGATATTACCTGGGAGCAGGCACTGATCAATCACATCAAAGGCCTGAAAGCAGAGCTTAAATTGAATTAGTTCTGTGGGAAATAAATGCATTTTTTGTTCCCACAGATTTCACAGAATTGTACAGAAAAGCTTTTGCTGTGATTTCTATGATTCAAGCAAGCGCATGTTGATATGTTTTTTTGTCAGTAAACTTAAAGCAAATTTATCTCTCACAAATTTCACAGAACTACACAGATTAAATACCAACGTCTCTCACATGCCAATCGCTATCGGGAAACTGATTAACACAGATCAATATAGCTAACAGATAACCTGCAATTATTAACAGCCCGCGTCTAGCAGCTTGCAGCCAGAAGCTCACCGCTATTTATTCAATGCCTGCAGCTCGAAGCTTGTTGATATACTCCCCTTCCTTGCGCAGCATCTCTTCGTTGGTGGCTGCGAGTTCTTCCATGTTCTGGCGCATTTCTTCTTCCTGCGAGTGGAGCTGCTGGGTTTGTGTGCGCATTTGTTCTACCATGGTGCGCATCTTTTGTGTAGAGCGAACAGTAGATATAGCAGCTGCCATATACTCGGTTGCTTTTTCGGCAAAGCTTTGTTGATAGTCCTGCCACTCAGCAAACCCTGCCAGCTCAAGCACACCTTCTATCTTTTCATTATACTTCATGGGCACAATAAGTATACATGAAGGCGTTGCATCGCCAAGACCGGAGGTAATTTGTGTATAGCCACGAGGCACGGATTTCATTACAATTGTTGCACCTTCCAGGAAAGCCTGGCCGATGAGGCCTTGCCCTATATCTACTCGCTTTTCAACAAATTTCTTTTTATCAAAGGCATAGCAGGCTGATAGCTCGAGGTATTGATTTTCATCGCTATCTTCCTGCAGCACAAATGTACCGGCTTGCTGCGCCCCGAGGTAATGCACCAGGAATCGTGTAGCCTGATCGGCCAGTGTGTTGGCATCGTCCTGATGCTGACGGATAATCTCGGTAAATTTCGTAAGTCCTTCCGTTGTCCAGATGCGCTTGCGGTCCTCATCCTGTATGCGCTTCATCTGGTCGCGCATATTCACAAGCGTAGCCGAAAGATTATCGTGATTCAGTTTTGCATTTTGCTCATTTAATCCCGGCCACGTCACAGCAAAATCGCCTGAAGTAATTTTACGAATGAAGTTGGAAGCATTTCGAATATTTTCAATAGATGCATCCAATATAATACGTGCATCTTCATTGATAGGCGTGCCCGGATCGAATACGAGCTTCCGGTTATTCTGCTCCAGGTTTAGCAGGAGCGATTGCCGGTACGACTCCTGCCCGCGAATGCGATAGAAAATTATATACAGGCAAGGTATACCCAACACCAGCAACAATATCTGTATAACGATGTTGCTGCGCACAGCAGCTTTATAGCGGTCTTCTGCCTGTTGCTTCAGGGCGCGTTCGTGATTCACAAAATCGGTAGCAAAACCCAGGTAGGTTGTCCATACCTGAAAACCTCTGTCTTCTGCCATCAGTTGTTTAAACTGCATCATGCTGTCAGCTTTGGCCAATGCAACCATCTGCCGGCAGAAATTAGCATAGTCATGCACTGCTGTGATATACTTTTCAAAATTCGCCGTTGGAAATTTCTGCTTCTCCATGATCATGCGAATAGTGTCCATATCTGCAGGGCTTCCCTTCATGGCAATGTTAAAAGGATCGAGCAGTTGATCGGTCTTAGCCAGTGCATACCCCCGCACCCCCAGATCCATCAGGTTAAGCCAGCGAATCAGCTCTGAGCATTTACTCAAGGCCAGCTCTGCTTCACTTACCTGAGCCGTTGTTTCGTTCATGATCCTCTGATTACGAAAGGCAAAAATCGAGGTGATCAACATCAAAATCAGGATCACAACCACCACCAGGTGAATGATGTTTTTCTTAAAAAAACGGATCAGTTGACTCATACAAAATGGATATTAGAGAAATGCAAGAGAGAGTCTTACAAGTGTTGATATTAAAAAAAGCACACCACATTAGCAATAAAAAGTAATGATGATAGCCAGCCATGGTTGCAATATATGGTGCACTATATAAAAGCAAACAGCCTTCGATTGCTCGGAGGCTGCTTACTATCGCGTGGTGTTGATTGAATTTTCCGATTTAATGGCGAATGCCGCACACTTTGCAATACTTCATTTTATTGGGTGGCCTTTTCTTGGGCGGGCGTTTATGCCCAAAATACATCGGGTTGGAATACTGAGGCTTCATCATCAGCCTTTCGTTTCTACGAATCGTTTTCACTGTTTCGCGCATGCGGGCCTCATATTCATCTTGCGATTCGTATGTGGGGCCTCCGCCCCTTTTTTTGTTGCGCGATTTCCGGGGACCATACTCTTTTTTTGGATAGTAAGGCTCCAGCGTGGTAGGCGAATTTTGCTCCGTAGCCTGCGAAGAAGATTCTCTCTTTCGCTTTCGCTTTGAAGACTGCGCCTGCGTGGCGCAAGCTATCGCAATCAATAACAGGGTGATTAGGATTCGCATAAATAGTATTGCAAAGATATTAACTTGTTATCATTACCCCATAGTATAAGTGAATCGACCGGGAGTCGTTATGACCGATCAAATGGGATGCCCGACCGGTAAATTTTTAAGAGACAGCCGGTCATTCATCAAAAAACGACTTTTAGTTAATTTTAAAAGCTGTATCTCACCAAAACCCCTCTGCTATGAAGTATGCTATTTTTCTTGTTCTGGCGCTCTTTTCTCATATCCTGTATGCTGTTACGGACCCGACTCCGCTGGCAATCGGTGCTGCGGCCCCTGATTTTTCGCTGCCCGCCACTGATGGGAAAACGTATACCCTGAAAGATTTCAGTCAGTATAAATTACTTGTCGTCATATTTACCTGCAACCACTGCCCTACGGCGCAGGCGTATGAAGATCGCATCAAGCAGTTAGTAACCGATTATAGCACACGCGGTGTAGGGGTTGTGGCTATATCGCCCAACGACCCGAAAGCCATACGCCTGGATGAGCTTGGCTATACCGATCTGAGCGATACATTCGAGGAGATGAAGATTCGTGCAAAAGACAAAGAGTATAATTTTCCCTATTTATATGATGGTGAAACTTCGGCCGTTGCCATGAAGTACGGACCGCAGGCAACACCCCATGTATTTATATTCGATGAGAAAAGAGCACTGCGCTATACCGGCCGCATTGACGATGGCGAAAAGCCCGGCACAGCCAGGACTCACGATACACGCAATGCCTTGGATGCACTGCTGGCAGGTAACCCCGTGCCGGTAGAGAAAACAAAAACATTTGGATGTTCCATCAAGTGGCCCGACAAGCGCGAGTATGCTAACAAAGCGGCTGAAGAGTGGGCCAAAGAACCGATTTCTCTCAATGATATTGACCTGCCGCAACTTAAGCAACTGCTTCAAAACGATGGTATAAATTACAAACTCATAAACGTGTGGGCTACGTGGTGCGGACCTTGCGTTACCGAGTTTCCCGAGTTTGTAAACATGAACCGGATGTATCGCAACCGCGAATTCGAACTCATCACCATTAGCCTGGATGACATCAATCGCAAGCCCAATGCACTGAACTTCCTCACGAAGAAACAGGCATCAACCAAAAACTATATTTTCAAAGGCAACAAGTATGCTTTTTTAGAAGCATTGGATAAAAAGTGGGAAGGTTCGCTGCCTTATACATTGTTTATAGCTCCGGGTGGAAAGATTATTTACAGCAAACAGGGATTGATCGATCCGCAGGAATTGAAGAAGATCATCGTGGCCAACATCGGTCGTATTTATTGAACATCAAATTGCCACGAAGCTCAGCAATATACTATGCCGGTCTTCGTGGCAAATCGTTTCATTACTTTTCAAAAAGATCGCCCTGATCTTCGGAACGTTTCAACAGGTTAGCATCTATATTCTTGCTGGCGCGTGCGCCGAGCTTCTTGAGGTCTTCTACTCTGCGCACCAGGTTTCCGCTTCCTACTGATAATTTCTTCATCGACTCTTCGTAGAATTTCTTGGAAGACTCGAGGTGGCGGCCGAGCGTTATAAGATCTTCGGAGAAGCCTACAAATTTATCGTACAGGTCGCCAGCTTTGTTGGCTATATCCAGCACGTGGCGTGTCTGGTATTCCTGCTTCCACGTGTTCTTGATCAGTTGCAGCGAAGGTATCAGCAGCGTAGGGCTTACAAATACAATGCGTCTTTCAAGCGCTTCTTCATATAAAGTTTTTTCGCTTTGTATCGCCAGTATATAAGCCGGCTCGATGGGAATAAACATGATCACAAAATCGAGGCTGCTATCGCTGATGTTCTTCTGGTAATTTTTATCACCCAGCAATTTCATGTGCTGCCGAATAGAAGTAAGGTGGTTCTTCAGATATACTACCTTCTCTTCCTCCGACTCTGCATTTACAAAATTATTATAGGCTGTTAAGCTCACCTTCGAATCGATGATTACGTGCTTGCTCTCCGGCAATCGTATAATCACATCGGGGCGCAATCTTCCTTCTACGGTTGTAAACGACTCTTGTATAAAATATTCACGATCGCGCTCCAGCCCGGATTTTTCAAGGATGCTTTCGAGTATAAATTCACCCCATGCACCTTGCGTTTTTGTATCGCCACGCAAAGCACGCGTCAGGTTCTCGGCTTCGCGCGTCATTTGCACATTGAGCTTCTGCAGGTTTTCAAGCTGCTCGCGCAGGGCTGAGTTACGGGAGATATTGTCTTTGTGAGTATCTTCTACTTTCTTTTCAAACTCCATAATCTTTTCTCCGAGTGGCTTGAGCAGATCGAACAGGTTCGATTTATTCTGCTCGGTAAATTTGCGGCTCTTCTCTTCGAAAATATCGTTCGCCAGATTCTTGAATTGCAGCGTGAATCGCTCGTTCAATGTTTCAAGCTCTTTGCGCTGATCCTGTAACTTCTCCTGCAGGTTGCGATAATCTGCTTCTGAAGCTGCGAGGCTGTTGTTTGATTCCAGTACTTTATGCCGCTCAACCTCCAGTTCGTGCTTCAGCTCGCTCAATTGCGCTTGCAGCCCTTTGTTCTTTTCCTGTTCAAGCAATATAGAAGACGCTGCCGATTGTGTTTCAGCAGAAGATTTGAATTTAAAAACAAGCCAAGCTGCTCCTGCACCGATGCCAATACCAACTGCTAAAAAAATAATTTCCATGCGCTGTAAATATATTAACAACCCCAATGAGGGCCAATAACGTTCATTCTTTCCCGCGATTAATCTTGAAGCCTATAGGCCGATGATTTTTTGAAGCAGGTTCAAGAAGCTCTTTGATAACTTCGTAAAATATTCAGAGTGGCATTCTTTAAGATCACAAATTATGACCTTAAAGAATGCCACTCATCTATTGACAATTCAAACATAAAATCATCCGGAAATCTGTCTTTGTTTCTTTTAACAGCCTGTTCTGAGCTTTTGTTTCTACTCCATACAATTCAGCCAGATCGGTATCCAGTAATACGTTGTGATCGCGAACAAGATGGATTTTGCGGAAGATCAATTCTGCTGTTTGTAAAACGGGGTTACTCATAACGGAAATAACTTTCGCGATAATACAATCATTTAGGGTTTCACACACCTATTTGATAGATTTGTAGTCTATAATTCTGAAAATCTATGATCGAGACAATTAACTCCAGCCAGCAGGCAATTCTATTGGAAGACAAATATGGTGCACATAATTACCACCCGCTTCCCGTAGTGTTATGCAAAGGCGAAGGAGTGTTTGTTTGGGATGTAGAAGGAAAGCGCTACTACGATTCACTTTCTGCGTATAGCGCGGTGAACCAGGGGCACTGTCATCCGCGCATCATTAACGCGATGATCAACCAGGCCAAAGAGCTTACGCTTACTTCGCGCGCTTTCTATAACGACAAGCTTGGCCTTGCAGAGAAGTATATCTGCGAAACCTTCGGGTATCAAAAAGCACTGTTCATGAACAGCGGTGCCGAAGCAAACGAAACAGCCATCAAGCTTGCACGCAAGTGGGGCTACACCAAAAAAGGTATACCCGACAATCAGGCAGTGATTGTTGCTGCAAAGAAAAATTTTCATGGCCGCACTACTGCCATCATCTCGGCATCGACCGATACCGATTCGCGCAAGGGCTTCGGTCCCTTTATGCCGGGCTTTGAAATTATTGATTACGATAATGTAGAGGCATTGGCTACTGCACTTGCAAACCCGAATGTGTGCGCACTCTGGATTGAACCTATACAAGGCGAAGCCGGTGTGTTTGTTCCGGCTGAAGGATATTTGAAGGCCGCTGAAAAACTATGTCGTCAGCACAATGTGTTGCTGATGATGGATGAGATACAAACCGGTATAGCACGTACGGGCAAGATGCTGGCATCTGACCATGAAGATGTGCGCGCAGATTTGCTGATACTCGGCAAAGCACTTTCAGGTGGAACGATGCCTGTATCCTGTGTACTGGCAGATGATGATATTATGCTTGTTATCAAACCCGGAGAGCATGGTTCTACCTTTGGTGGCAATCCGCTGGCAGCAGCCGTATGTATAGAGGCCTTGCAGGTAATCAAAGACGAGAAGCTGGCAGAGAATGCAGAACGTCTTGGTATAGTTTTTCGTGAGCGCATGCAGGCATTAATCAGGAAGTCATCACTAATCACACTTGTGCGCGGCAAAGGATTACTCAACGCCATCGTAATCAACGATACACCGGAGAGCGGCACAGCGTGGAACTTATGCGTAGAGTTTATGAAGCATGGTTTGCTCGCCAAACCTACACACGGCAATATCATTCGCCTGGCACCTCCGTTGGTAATTACCGAGGAGCAGATACACGAGTGCTGCGATATTATTGAGCGCTGTGTGCTGAACTTCAGGAAGTAAATAGCACTCACTATAAAAAACAAAAGGCAGTGTTCAGCACTGCCTTTTCTGTTATATATACTTTATACGTTTTAAACTACTATTTGCCCCGTTGTCGTATCACTTCATATATACTTACACCGGCAGCCACGGAAACATTCAACGAGCCGATCTTTCCTTTCATGGGTATCTTGGCAAGCTCATCGGCTTCGCGCAGTAACACATCACTGATACCATCTTCTTCAGAGCCCATGATCAACGCGATTGGCCCGGAGAGATTTACTTCGTATAAATCTTTGTTTGCTTTCTCTGTGCAGGCCACCACACGTATACCGCTGTCGCGCAGAAGCTGCATGGTCTTCTTGAAATCACGTTCGCGGCAAACAGGTATATGATTCAACGCACCGGCTGAGGTTTTCATGGCATCGCTCGTGATGGGCGCGCTTCCTTTCTCGGGTATTACAATACCATCCAGGCCGGCACACTCGGCTGTACGTGCAATCGCTCCAAAATTTCGTACGTCTGTTATACGATCGAGCAAAAGAAAAAATGGCTCACGACCATCACTGAAAGCACGATCGATCAGATTATCCAACGATGCAAAAGATACTGCTGCGAGCAGGCATATAACACCCTGGTGATTTTTGGATGACATGCGTTTCAGCTTCTCGGCGGGTACAAACACATACGATACTTGATTCTTTTTGGCTGTAGTGATAAGTTCCTTGATCAGGTCGTTGGCAAGCCCCGACTGAATCATAATCTTTTCAATTTGTTTTCCTGCCAGAATTGCTTCCATCACCGCGCGGGTGCCGTAAATCATATCAGATTTTTCCATCGTACGCTATAGTATTTAGGCCGTTGTGTGCATAATGCATGGATTCTGTTTCCATGCAGCTTTAATCGCGCGGCAAATTCCACATTCTATTCCAGTTTTGAAAAAATATTGAAGCTTCTCTTTCAACATTCGCTGATTATATTTGGCGTCTAATTTCATACTATGTCGATTAAGATCAGAAAACAGGATGCCCTGAATTATCACATGCACGGGCAGCCGGGTAAGATTGAAGTTGTTCCAACCAAAGTATTAAGCTCACAGCTTGACCTGGCGCTGGCATACTCGCCCGGAGTAGCCGAGCCTTGCAAAGAAATTGCTGCCAACAAAGAAGACGTTTACAAGTATACATCCAAAGGCAACCTGGTTGCTGTTATATCTAACGGTACTGCTGTGCTTGGCTTGGGAGATATAGGGCCAGAAGCTTCCAAACCGGTGATGGAAGGTAAAGGTGTGCTCTTTAAAAAGTTTGCCGGTATAGATGTGTTCGACATTGAGATCGATGAGAAAGATCCGGATGCATTTATCAAGATCGTAAAATCGCTGGAGCCTACATTTGGTGGTGTAAACCTGGAAGACATTAAAGCCCCGGAGTGTTTCAAAATAGAAACCGAGCTGCGTGAGAAGATGAACATTCCGATCATGCACGATGATCAGCATGGAACGGCCATCATCTCCTGTGCAGCATTGCTCAATGCACTGGAGATTGTTGAGAAAAAGATCGATCAGATCAAGATCGTGGTGAATGGTGCCGGTGCTGCTGCCGTAAGCTGCACCAAACTATATATAGCGCTCGGCGCCAAAAGAGAGAACATCATCATGTGCGATAGCAAAGGTGTGTTGAACACATCCCGTACGGGACTCGATGCTATCAAAAAGCAATTTGTAAATGACACCCAGTGCAGCACGCTCCAGGAAGCATTGAAAGGTGCTGATGTATTTATAGGTCTTTCGGTGGCAGATGCCATTACTCCGGATGACCTCAACAACATGGCGAAAGATCCGATCGTGTTTGCATTGGCTAACCCCAACCCGGAAATCGATTATAACCTGGCGCGCAAAACCAGAGAAGATGCTATTCTCGCCACTGGTCGCTCTGATCATCCTAACCAGGTAAACAACGTACTTGGTTTCCCCTATATATTCCGCGGTGCACTCGATGTGCGTGCCACCGAGATAAATGAAGCCATGAAGCTTGCCGCTGTTCACGCATTGGCAAACCTCGCCAAAGAACCTGTACCCGATATGGTGGTGAAGGCTTATGGTACGGATAAAATACAGTTCGGTCGTGAGTATTTAATTCCAAAGCCACTTGATCCACGCCTGATCACAACGGTATCGCCTGCGGTAGCAAAGGCCGCAATGGATTCAGGTATAGCGAAACATCCCATCACCGATTGGGGTGCGTATCATCATGAACTACAGAAGCGCATTGGTATAGATCAAAAGCTGATGTCGCGCATCATCGATCGCGCCAAGAAGAATCCAAAGCGCGTGGTGTTTTCTGAAGCGAACCATCACAAGATTTTGAAAGCTGCGCAGATTCTGAAAGATGAAGGTATAGCGAAACCAATCTTGCTCGGAAACCGTGAAGAGATACTGGCATTGATTGAAGAGCACAACCTCGATCTGCACGATTGCCCTATATATTATCCACGCGAAGACGATGATATGGTGAAGCGTTATGCAGAAGTGCTTTACAAGAAGCGCCAGCGCAAGGGCTTAACTTATCTCGACAGCGTACGCATGATGCGCGAACGCAATTACTTTGGTGCCATGATGGTGGAGTTTGGTGACGCAGATGCGTTAGTGAGCGGTCTTACCAAAGATTATCCTAAAACTATATTGCCGTCACTGCAGATTATTGGTACAGCCGAAGGCGTAAATCGTGTAGCCGGTATGTATATCATTACCAACAAACGCGGCACATTTTTCTTTGCCGACACAACGGTGAACGTTGATCCAAACGCACAGGAGCTTGCCGAGATTACCGAGCTTACAGCACGCGGTGTAAAATTCTTCGACATGGAGCCACGCATCGCCATGCTATCATACTCTAACTTTGGATCTTCAAAAGGAGAAATACCCGATAAAACACGCGAAGCTGTACGCCTGGCGAAGGCAAAGAATCCATCGCTTATCGTAGAAGGCGATATACAGGCCAACGTAGCCCTGAACACGGCCCTGCAACAGGAAACTTTCCCATTCAGCACGCTGGCAAGCGAAGGTGCCAACACGCTGATCTTTCCGAACCTTGCTGCCGGAAATATAGCCTACAAATTACTGATGGAGATTGGAGGCGCAGAGGCGATAGGCCCAATCCTGTTAGGTATGAAAAAACCGGTTCACGTACTTCAACTCGGAAGTTCCATCCGCGAGATTGTGAACATGGCTGCCATTGCCGTAGTAGATGCGCAATTACACGAACAAAATGATCATTTGTAAGAGGTAATATATAGTATACTGTTTAGCGCGAGCTGAACAGTATACTCCTTATACTTTATCCATCTTTAGGTTTGGCGAAATTGAATAAACCTCCAAAGCGGGTAAGCAAGGCAATCGCAGAACCCAAAGCGCCAATCAACACATTTAAATCGCGGAATAAGTCTTGCTGGGCAATGGCTATAAAAGCCACCAGGCCAATCAGTAGAACAATCAATACAGACTGCACTATATTCCAGCTTCCTTTCTGGCTCAGCTCCTTTTCCATCTGTATTTCCTCATCTTCACTTACTACAGAAAGTATAAAGTTTCCAAAGCTTTTATTCATGATCTGTATAGAATCGTCTGCTGCGATCACGCCTTTCTGAAGCAACAAACGTATCGTTTTTACATTTTTCAGGTTTACATACCGGTCCTTTGCCAGATCATACAAAAGGAACTTCTCTGCGTTCGAGAATGAGTTCCACAGCGATTGATAATAGGCATCGGCCAGTTCTTCTATCTTTAGTACAAAGTTTTCCTGGCATGCATAAGTATCGGTACTCTCAAATGGAATGTGATGCTCAAGTGCTGGTAAAAATTGTCCGTGGTTAAGTTCTGATTGAACAAATTCATCTGCATTGGCCATCTTATTTTCCTTAGAAAGCGGCTGAAAATATAGTATAAATCCACTCATCACATTCTTCCATTGGCGGATAGCTTGTTTATAAATTGCAGACTCCGCTCCCTGAGGAGCACGTTGAAGGGCCTCTTCATAAAACTCAAAAATAGCGGTGGGCTGCATAGTAGATACGATGATGATCTTTTTGGAATCATCGTTAACGAGCCTCAAAAGTAATTGCAGCTTCTTATCATTCACATCATGGCTATTGATACCGTATTCAAAATGCTTTATAACAATCACTCCGGCATTCTGTGGAACGTTGATAGTATCCAGGTTAGTCCGCAGGTTAATAACAGATGAGAAATCCGCGAGCAGTGAATTTTTTCCTGCATACGGAAGCCCGACTAAAAAAATGCGGGGCTGTTTAGATAAGTCACCTGCCTTAATCTCCGTCAGTGAATCCTGAAGCAATCGAGTATCCAGCACAACGCCTAGCCCGAATATACTTCGCACGGCAAAACGCGTAACATGGAAGATGAGGTAAAAGAAACCAATGAGTAAAATAAAAAACAACACGAAGTAATTACTGCCGAGGAGATCGAAATGTTCGGCAGCTGCTGTATAAAACCAGGGCTTTCCGTCTCCCGGAGCAAATTTCATTGCTACTTTAGATTGATCCTCCGAATCAAACCAGCACCACACACTATCGCCTGCTGAAACCTGCAGTACAGGAAATGTTTTATCGAGTAATTTGTTTAAAGGTGGCCGCGATATAAATTCAAAATAATAGCGAAGCGTATCGCCTTGCAATGAATAGGATTTATTCAACTTATCGGATTTGAGAAAACCACCCACTATTCCCAGGTAATTACTCTTCTCCTTGAGTGCATCTATATCTTTTTTATAAGCTGCCAATTCAGTTTGAACATTCACATTTCGTTTGGTTTCGCTTTGAGCAATTTCCCATTGCAAATACTTGGTCCATGTAAGCGATTCTTCATGATAAGCCATTCGGTAAAATGCGAAAACCGGAAGCACTGAAACGGCAGCAAGCCACAGAAAGACCATTGTAAAGTATAGCTTCTGTGCATGCTTTTCTATAAACTCTGATTTTATGAGGCGCTTCAACGATTTCAAAAAATATCCGGTCAACAGAATGCCTGCAAAAACGATTTGTATCGCTACCATAAGAATCGCATCATCAATCAACCCGGCGATAAAATAGTTTACCAGCACAATCAGTACAATACTCAACCAGATAAAAGATTGACGTATTACTTTTGCTTCAGGGTCTTTTCGCAAAATATTTTCGCGTTCAAAAAGCAGGTATTGAAACAGGAGTATATATAGCGGCAACACCATGAATCCAAATGTAAACGCTGACTCGTGCCTCGCAAACAATAGAATTATTAACAAAATGTTTAGCATGGCCAATGCACCGACCGACCGAAGATATTTCTCTATTGTTGCCTCTCTAAGCACAGCGGCTTCTTTTGGTTCAGTCGATTGCTTTTCAGTAATTTTTCTGGGCCGCAGCCAACTTAAATAAAATCGCTTAACCTTAAGCTTAGTCGGGCGATATACACTTACAAATTGCAGCAGCAATTGTATGCCGATCAAAGCAAACATGAAAAGCATCAATACAAATGCATAGCCTACAGATAACACCAGAGGCGACTTGTAATAGTCCATGTCATAAAACGTAACCAGATATAGTGGCAAATTTCTAACAGGAAGTATATACATCTGATGTGTTCGGTGATCGTATGGCGCATTGAACGAAAGCTGCATTCTTCCGGCAACAGCCGCCACCAGCTTCTTATTTCGTTCAGTTTCGTCCAGAAAATTCTCCTGCATGTTGCGTTGCCTTTCTGAATGAAACCACACATCGCCATTATCACTCATGATGCAGAAACCGTAGCCAGGCGGAAGCAACGGATCCATAATGGAATGCAACCGTGTTGACATGGCCAGTACCCGGGCATCATTCTTTTTCAATGGGATACCAAAGCCGGCAGCATTTCTACCATTGCGATAAGACCGTATAGATTGTAACGAAAATTTTTTAGTTAAATCTTTCCCCGGCACAGTCCACAAGTTTCCGTCTCTTGCTTTTGTGAAGTATTCACGCGCACTCAGATTAAAACTATTTACAGATTGCGTTGCCAGCGTGAATAACTGATCGCCCCTGGCATCAAGCCACATCACCTGGTTGGTAAATTTGTACGTCAGAATTTTATTTAGTTTGAATGGATCGACTACCGATCGCACAAGCTTGATCGGTGGAATATTCGTTCTAATTGAATATGTATCCGTTTTGAAAAAATTATCATAAGCCGCAAGATTACTGTCACCCGGTATATTTACTTTATCCTGAATATTCCGAAGCTGATCGTAGATTTCATTCAACTCTTTGTCAAAATTTCCATTCACAGCGATAGCAAGCTTTTTCAATCTATTCTCTACAACTCCTTTATTGCTGAAGAAATGATTTGCAGATATGAGTATAAGTATAATGATTGCTGTGCCTACGATAATCGAGAAGCCTGTAAACCACACGTTGACAATGCGTAGCCGCTCCACCGCATTCATTACTATCAATTTCAGAATAGGCATCGCAAGCAATACAAACAATAGAATAAGAATGGCGAAGCTGATGGTATAGGTATCAACCTCATGGATCTTCTTATTAAAATTTGAATTTTTGACAGCACCGCATAAAATCCATGATTCGTTATCCGCAATCAGTATGCGCGTGGTAAAAATCTTATAGTCGGTTCCAAACAAACGAGCATCCACGATCGGACTGCTCTCCAAACCATGATCCAGCGCAAAAAGACTATCCATCTTTTTTAGCTCGATTCGGTTGTAGAATGTTTGATAACCGATGTCGGTAAATTTGGTTGATGCATCTTTATGCAGTGTTCTGATCAGAAAGAGATCATCGAAGCAAGATGACTTTGGAATAGCACTTGGGAGAAAATCGGATACTGCCATTCGCACCGTACAGCCGCCAGATGTTTTAGAAGAGAAGTAAATAGAGTCCAGGTCTTTATATTGCTGGTCTGCAGCGGTTTTGACACAGTATATCTTCTGCACCGCCAGAAGCCTAACCAGCGCAGGTTCGTTAGGTGAAACGTTCTTATAATTGTTAATCGTTGCTTCAAAGTTTTTGCGCAGGTCTATCGAATTATCCGCAGCCCTTTTTAACACACGATAATTCTGTGCTATTACTTCTGCCTGTCGGTTACTAACATACACAAGCAGGTAATAGGCAAACAATAGACCCACTACGATAATCGTAGCGATAACTATCCAAAACTTCTTCGTCAGGGCAGGCAGTTTCATAGGATCTCATTTATATACAGACCAACAGCTTCGCACATCCGGATATCTATTGCCACCTACTCCGGATGCAAATACAATATAGAGGATCGAAGGCGATCATCTCAATAAAAAACAGGCACCCTATATATATGCTACCGGTTCGCTTACTTCGAATCCTGTTCAGTGCTTGACTCAGGTTTCTTTCCCACGCTGCGCAGGTTTACAAGTTTATTCAACATATCGAACCAGAACGGAGCTCCCAGCGATACAGCCAACGCTGTTACGAGCAACCCGAATATTTTTGTTATCCAGTTATACTTGACGTCTTTCTGCCAGCCTACCGGCAGTGCAGTAGCGTCAAGCTCTGTTTTGAATGTTTTTAATTCTTTTACACTGGCATTGACTTGCTTCACGGCCTCGTCAGCATTTTTCCAGGGATGCAACGAATCGTATTTCGCTGCTTTGGCTTCATTTACCAGGTCTATGTAAGAAGAATCATTTACGATCTGCGATGCACGATCGGCAAGACTTTGTCGCACGGCAGGGTTTTCGTACAGGTAGCGGGCGAGATCAATCGAATCTGCATTAACCAGTACGGTTAACACCAGCGAGATACAAAGTATAATAACATGTGCTTTCTTTTTATAGGTACCTGATACGCGCTGCATGGCTTGGTCGAACCAGACTTCAATATCTTTCCGTACCTTATCAATCTCTCCGTTTGCTTCGGCTATGGACTGAAGTATATTTCGTTTCAGATCATCGTCAAGCAGGTTCGTATTGGTTACGGCTTGTTGCAGCGTATCGATAGTATAGGGCTTGTCGCTCAACTGGCGATGCACAATATCCAGTAAAACTTTTGCAAACTTATCGGCAGGTATATACGAGGCCATCCTTCCTTTGCCGGTAAGGCCATCAATAAGTTTATGTTCCAATATAGCATCGCCGGTTCCACCTTTTTTGAAGGTGTCTCGCACCCATTCATTCAGTACTCTCGGACGAAGTTTCAGAAAACTCGAAATAATTTCCTGTACGGCAGAACATGCCAGGCTGAGTAAAAAGTAAATGAATATCAAGCCAATAACGAGATCGAGAATAGCAAAGCCAGACATATAGGGTTAATTATTGATTTAAAACTTCGAGCAGATATAGCCTTGTAGCGACATCGAATATACCACTTATCGGCAGGTTTACCCGGGTGCTCTGCAATGCCTTTACTGCAGCTTCTGTCCTGGTGCCGAATATACCATCCGAAGTACCACAATCAAAACCGGCAAGCTTCAAAGCGTTTTGAAGTATCTTTACGTCATCGCCCGTGCTGCCGGGGCGAAGTGCTTTATCAGGAAGCACCATTACCGTGGATGTTGCCAGCCTGCGAAATCCTAACACATTGGCAACGGGAAAAGCGGAGATGGAAACCTGGTTGCCCTGATTGCCACCAAGGCAATACACACGCGTGTTATTTTTCGAAAAACCGAAAAATATACCTACGTGGCCTTTCCAGGAGTTGATGCTCTCGCGCCAGAACACTACTATATCACCTGGCTCGGGATTGTTATCTACACGCTGCCCTGCCAATAACCAGGAGCGTGCATCTGCTTTGCCGGTACCGCGAAGGCCGGCTTTTTTAGCACACCAGTTCAGAAATATACTGCACCACGATGTTTCATCATTATTGATATTGGTAAAGCCCGATTCCTGTGCATAGCGGACTATAGCTGCATTGTTTCCGGCACCGGGCACTTCTTTCTGGCCCAGCTCGGCTACAGCAATTTTAATGATACTATCCATTCGTAATATAACGTTCGCGTAAAGTGAAGAAATAGAAAGCAGGGACGATCAGCCTTGCGGCTGCAAAGAAGAGCAAAAACGGAACGGGCTGTTACGATTCAACCGGATACGGTGCGAGAGGAGAAGACTTGAGCGTGTTTCATAGACAGAGGGTTTATGTGAGCATAAGTTCAGTACAACCGGGGAATGATATAGCTGTTTGCTTTTTTGCTCCCGCACAAAATATAAAGCCAACGAAGCAATGCAGCGTTTGAATTGGTCTATAATACTACGCAGTATTTTGGTGGTAATCAACTGCTGATAGAAAATTAAAACCAAATTAACCTACTGCTGTTTATCTTGCAGTACAACCATGCATTCCTAATGAATAATTTTTTTTCGCTTGTTTTACTCATGACGCTATCACTGGCAGCACAGGCACAATCATTGAAAGTAATGACTTATAACATTCGTCTCGATCACGAATCGGATGGTATAAATCAGTGGCCGAAGAGAACTGAAAAAGTATATGCGCTGATCCGGAAATACAATCCTGATATACTGGGTGTACAGGAAGCGCTGCATCATCAACTACAGGATCTGCTAAACAACCTGCCAGGCTATACTTATGTGGGTGTAGGGCGCGATGACGGAAAAACAAACGGCGAATACTCAGCCATTCTGCTCAAGAAACAACGATTTACCATTACCAGACAAAATACATTCTGGCTTTCAGAAACACCCGAGGTGCCGGGAAGCAAAAGCTGGGACGCTGCCATTACGCGCATTGCAACGTGGGCCGTTGTACACGATCTCGCTTCGAAGAAAGATTTTCTGACTGTGAATACACACTTTGATCATATCGGTGAAGTGGCTCGCGAAAAGAGCGCTGTGCTGATCAAACAAAAAATAGCATTGCTGGGTAACGGGCTTCCCGTACTTGTAACGGGCGACTTCAACAGCGAGCCCTCGCAGTCGGCCTATACTACCATGATTAATGGAAATATTTTGAAATTATATACTGCCCGTCCTGCATCCGAAACGCAGGGAACGTTCTGCACCTTTTTTGTTACCCAGAA
This sequence comes from Ohtaekwangia sp., assembly GCF_036786105.1. Taxonomy (NCBI): domain Bacteria; kingdom Pseudomonadati; phylum Bacteroidota; class Cytophagia; order Cytophagales; family Fulvivirgaceae; genus Ohtaekwangia; species Ohtaekwangia sp. The sequence continues at coordinate 62,613 of NZ_DAIQRQ010000017.1, read as the reverse complement.
TGCCTGCAAGGTGATCGACTATATATTTTATACGGATGGGTGGACAGCCAAAAATTACCAGGTTATTACTGACAATGATGGTGCATATTATCCTTCCGATCATCTACCGGTTCTATGTGAATTTTCGCAACAGTAATTCAGTATTTAACATTAATGCTAAAACAATCATCTTCTGCCTGTGCGAGACCCATAGAAGCAGAGGGAACAGTTTTTGCATTGAATAACACTGAGAAAAGTTATACCGAAAGTTCAATATACAGAGGGCTTCTTCGTTAACCTTTTTCGTATCTTCCAATCAATCTTTTCAATTGTCTGGCATGAGGCTGTTTGCGCTGTTTGTTTTACTCCTGGTTCTTTACACGGAACTGCGCGCGCAAACCGACACGACCCGGAACAGGATTCTTGACAACCGGCTTTCGAAGGAGGTAATAAAGACCATTTCAAAAAAGCCTGGTCCTGACGCTGAGATCACCATAAAAAGTGAAGCGCCTTTTCTGCCATATGAGGGCAAGATCATCCGTCATATTATTATCAACCACATCGGATTCGAGCGTACGATGTATGACTCTTCGCGTAGTTTCCGGAACCGCATTACCAAAGTTGCGAACTCCCTTCACTCTACTACGCGCGAAAACATTATCCGTAACAACCTGTTCCTTCGCGAGAATAAACCACTGAACCCCTATCGTGTAGCGGACAATGAACGTTATCTGCGCGATCTGGATTTCATTCTCGATTCCAAGATCATCGTGCACCGAATCAGCGAAGACTCGGTAGACCTGGAAATTGTAACGCGAGATGTGTTCAGTTTGGGCGGACGCGTGTCTACGTCTGGTATAGATGATTACCGGATCGGCCTCTATGATGCCAACTTGTTCGGTATGGGTCAGCGGCTGCAAACGGACATTGGTTTTATGGGGAACCGTGCTCCCTTTATTGGCTTTGATGTATTGTATCGCAAATCCAGTTTGGGTGGAAGTCTTATCAATGCAACGGTAGGCTATACTCAACTTGACAATGCACGAAGCCTCGGCAACGAAAATGAATATGCCTATTTTGTGCGCCTGGATCGCCCCTTGGTTTCACCGTACTCGCGACTTGCAGGAGGTCTTGAAGTGAGTCGTAACTGGTCGCGCAATGTATATCAGCATCCTGATAGTCTTTTCAGAAAATACAGGTATAACATTGAAGATGTGTGGGGCGGTTACAACTTCAGCATTGGCAATCTGGCACGAAACCGCGATCGGCATTTCATCGCAATCCGTTATTACCGGCAGCATTACTCGCAACAACCCAGGCAACCTCAGGAAGAATTTAATCCCATTTACAACGATCAAAAATTTGTGCTGGGTGAAATGACTTTCTATAATCAAAACTTCTATAAGACGCGCTATATATATGGTTTCGGAAGAACGGAAGACGTGCCTTATGGTAAAACTGTAAGCATTACCACAGGCTGGGTAAAAGAACTCGGCATGAAGCGAATGTATGCGGGAGCTTCCCTGGTGAAAGGATTTGTGAACAGGAACGGAAGCTTTGCTACGCTGCAAACCGGCATCGGTACATTCTTCACAAACAAAAAATCGTCTGACACTTTCTTCTATGTCAACGGAACGATGTATAGCAAGCTCTATGAGCCTGGCAAAGTAAAGATCAGGCATTTGGTACAGGCGGGATATGCGCGGTCGTTTAACAACGTTACACGCGAGCTGCTCACGTTGAATGATGAATTAACAGGCTTCGCACCCGACAGCCTTTATGGCTCACAACGCATTTCCCTCCGATTGGAGACGACACTTTTCACAAACTGGAAGCTGATAGGTTTCCGGTTTGCCCCGTTCCTGTCACTTGAAAATGCTATTCTGAAAGTTGTACCAAAGACGGCTGAGACACACGACTTTTTTTGGGGTACAACGGGTGGCGTGCGCATCCGAAATGAAAACCTGATCTTCGGCACGATTGAGTTGCGTGCTTTTTACTTCCCTACTGCTGTGAAGGGTGTGAGTGAATTCAGCTTCAAGATAAGTACAAACGTGCGGCTGAAATATAGCGGACGGTTTGTAAACCCGCCATCGTTTATACAGTATAACTGATGTTGTTAAAAATTTAATTACATCAACACAACCAATGCCAGGGCCGCAAAATCACCTTTCTTAAAGGTAGCATTATCGGTATAGTTGTTATCGCCATGACCTTTCTGAGCGATATAGTGTATGCTGAGCTTGCAATTCTTCTTGTTGAGATACCAATTCAAGCCGACATCCAGCGTCTGATCTTCGCCACTGAATTGTGCACCTTCATCGCCATCAAACGCTGCCACCATCACGCAAGGCTCCAGAAAGTATTTATCCTTCACAATAATGTTATACCCGGCCCGGATGTGAGAAGCTTTCATAACATGGCGCTGGCCTTCCTTATGTCTCTCCATGTACATCCACTCGCCATCAATGTTCCAGTTGTTATAATTAAAGAGCACATCAAACCCAGCGGCATAGTTAGCAGTAAATATATCGGTCTTGCCTTGCATGGAGCTGTTGAGACCGAGGGTTATACCTTTGCGTTTGCTGTAGTAATTGTTTGCATCATAATTGATGGCATACGTTTTCTTTTCAGGATCGCCAATGGTAAACGTTACACGATCTACTACCAGCGGACTCCAATATCGCCCGGTGCTTTCTGCAAATTGTGTAGAGGTTGTGTTGTTGCTGAATATACCAATGTTGTAATCGATCGTAACAAAATGTTTGGCCGTCATACCACCCAGGTTTATACCAGTGGCACGTCCGTAACTTTTACCATCAATATCCTGGCGTATATAGCTTTGCGTTGGCGATTTATCGAGCGAGTTTACAAGCAAGTCGCCAGTAACACACTCGCGGCTGATCTGCGGGTGAAAATAACCAAGTGTTACAGAAGCCATGTCGTTGTTGCTGAGGCGCCAGGTAGCATAGGCATCCAGTATACCCAGTGTACCGGTATTTGCTGACCCACGCACACCGCTGAATTTATCTTTCCCTATATTATCATACTGGATCATCAGCACGTAATTCAGTTTCTTATAGGGCTTGCCTTTAAAACCAATGCGCGCCCTGCGGATAAAAAAGTTCAGGCGATTTTGCACTGCTTCCATCGGGCCATTGGCAGTAAGCTGTGCTTTTTCACCTTGTGTATAAGCACTCCAGAATTGAAGACTTGCTACGGGTTGTACATATTTGAAAAGACTATCCGGCTTGATCCAATAATTTTCCTGTGCACGAAGCGGGCAATGGAGCAATAAAAAAGCAAGCGCTATAAAAGATCGTTTCATTGGGCAGGCAGGTCTTTCTTTTCATTAAAAGCTTTTGTTTGTCCATGCTTCGGCAGGCAACTGACCAATCATTTTTGTTTCGATGATCACCGATTTTTCTCGCTTCAACATTTCGTTTTCGCGTTCCAGTTCAACCTGGCGTCTGCGCATTTGCTCTTGTGTAGCCTGTAACTCTTCCTGGTTTTGACGAAGCTCTTCTTCCTGTGCTTTCAACTCTTCCGCCATTTGCTGGCTTTGTTCCAGCAAGCGCTTGGTGCGCTCGTTAATTTGTACTGTTGATACCGTGCTTGCTATACTTTCGGCTACCTTCTCTACAAAGCGTATCTCGTGGGGCCGCAACCTGCTGAAGGATGCAATCTCAATCACACCATATACCTCTTCATTATGGATCAGCGGAACGATGAGTATAGTTTCAGGAAGTGCTTCCCCCAAACCAGATGTGATAGCAACATAATTTTTAGGAATATCAACCATGTGAATGGTGGCCTTTTCCAACACACATTGCCCCACAAGGCCTTCTCCCATTTCTACTTTTTTCGACATGAATTTCTTCCGGTCGTAAGCGTACGTTGCAGCCTGCTCCAGGTATGCATCCTCTTCCCTATCGCCTAATACCGTCAGGAACAATGCACCCTGGTTTGCCTTCAGATACTTGATGAGCGATTTGATGATCTCGTGCGCCAGCTCCCGGGTATCGCCACTGTGTCCACGCAATACTTCGCCCATCTGTGCCATGCCTTCATTCACCCAATCACGAACGCTCTTTTCATCGGCAGCTTTCTTCAGGTTGTTGCGCATGTCGAGCAACTCGTTGCCAAGTATATCTGACTTGCTGAGCGGTTCAAAAGTCTGCACCAGGTTGCCCTTACCTATTTCTTTGGCAAAAGAAGTATAGCTACGCAGCCCTTTCACCAGCGAATTGAGTGAAGTGGTCATATCGCCCACTTCATCTTTACGAGATGAAGACACCTCTTCCGTTTGTTCACCACGCGCCAATTGCGCGAGTTTTTCTTTGATGGTAATGATCGCCTGCGTAAGGCGCGTGCTGAAGTAGAAAGATATCGTTAAACCCGTAACCAGTATCAGTATTGTAATCCCTACAATAGCAATCGAAACCTGGCGAATCTGTTTGGCTACATCGGCTTCCTTGGCGGCGATGGAATGCTCAATATGATCGGTATAAAAACCGGTGGAAATAATCCAGCCCAATGGTGCATACAAGCGTGAATACGAAAGCTTATTCACTACTTCACTGGAACCCGGCTTCTTCATGCTATATTCTACATACGCTTCGCCTTTGGCATTGCAAAGCTCGGAACGAACCTGGTATATATTCCGGTTGGTGTTGCGCTCTACGTTGTGCTTGGGATCATCCAGTACAACACCCTTCAGATTTTTCTTTTCGGCATGCATCAGCATGGTTGGGTAAGGTAACTTGTTATCCGTTACCCAAAAATAACCCTCACCCTTATCGAATCGTATTTGAGATAGTGTAGTCAGACATTTATCGAGCATTTGCTTTTTCAGAACATCTGCGGATACGGTACTATCAATCGAAGCCAGCGAATCCTGCATCTGCTTGTAGTTTACTTCCACAACACCATAGGCAATATCCGTGATGTGTTTGATATACATTTTGAGTTTGTTCATTTCATCCACACGATAAAACTCGATGTCGCTGGTTACTTGTGATTTTATCTTGGAGATAGCAATCGAACTGATTAGTACGGAAGGCACGAGTAATGCCAGACTAATCAGGAGTGTGATTTGTTGTTTGAGTTTCATAGAAGAGGGGGTAGAAATATATACAACTTACGAAGATTTCTAACACAATGGGATTAGAAATGAGCAATTGTCAAATTGTTCTTAGCAAGTGGTTAAAGACGCTAAAAACCGCATAAAAATGTAAAAAAGCCTTTATTTCTAAAGGCTTTTTCAAGGTATGAAGGAGAAAGGATGGTTAAATAAGTTTAAAGTTCAAGGGTTAAAGTTTTAAAAGACTACTCGGAGCGCAGGGCGTTTACGGGGTTAACGGTGGCTGCGCGAACGGATTTATAACCTACGGTAAGCATGGCAATAAGTAATGTAGCTCCCAGTGTAAGCAGAAATATAGCGGGGCCCAGTTCAATTTTGTACACAAATTTTTCCAGGAACATATTCATTACAAACCAGCCAAGTGGTGCTGCAAACAGAAAGCCCAACAGGATGAGCTTTATATACTCCTTCGAGAACATGAGCACAATGCTTTCTACAGATGCTCCCAGCACTTTTCTTACACCGATCTCCTTTGTTTTTTGGTTAGCCATAAACGTGGCTAAACCAAACAGGCCCAGGCAACCAATAAATATAGCCATGGAAGTAAATGCTGTAAGCAATACCGACAAGCGTTGTTCACCTTCGTAGAACTCTCCTATATTTTCATCGAGAAACTGATACTCAAATAAATGTTCCGGATAGGTGGCTTCCCATTTTGTTTTTAGTGCGTTAATCACGTTTTGTGCCTGGCGCATATCTACTTTTATTGCCAGCGTTTCATAATTTCTGATGCGGTTAAAGAGCATGGTGGCTTCGATAGGCTCATGTAACGACATGGTATGAAAATTCTTTACGATACCTACCACGGGAAGATCTTTACCCCATAGCTTGACAACTTTTCCGATCATATCAGTGGGGTTGTTGAAGCCGGCAATCTGGGCCAGTCGCTCGTTCACCAAAAATCCGTTGGCCGTATCGAGGTCTTGTACGTTCTGTCCTTCCAGCAATTCGATCTTATATAAATCCAGATAATTGCCATCGATCTGTTTTACCTGTGTTTCGTATGACTTGTCGGCACCCTGCACACGAAAATCGGTACTTGATACATGGCCGTACGATGGCGGGGCACTCGCCAGGCTGGTTGTTATAACACCAGGCACACGTGCCAATTCATCACGCAGTGTACGCATCTTGCTCACACCGGCACCAGGGGCATTGGGTTGTTCTTTTTCAGGGATGGGTGCTATAATGATGGCATCTTTTGCAAAGCCTAATTCTTTGGTTTGCGAGTATCGTATCTGGTTTACGATAACAATGGTACCGATAATGAGTACCTGCGATATACAGAACTGCAGTACTACCAAACCTCTGCGCAAAATATAGCCTGATGAATTTTTATTGGTGATCAGGTTCTTCAATGCCAGCACAGGTTTATAACCCGATACAACAAACGCAGGATATAGCCCTGATAATATGGACACCACAGCGGTAACAGAAAGCAGGAATACCCATAAGGCGCCATTTGTAAAATCAAGCGTCAGATTCAATTTCATAAACGGATTTACAAAACCGAGGGTGAGTTGTGTCATGGCCAGTGCCAATATCACTGCGGTAAGTGTAACCAGTGTGGTCTCACCTAGAAACTGTCGCACTAACTGGGCACGTGTACTTCCAAGTGATTTTCGAATGCCCACTTCTTTCGATCGTTTGATCGCTTCCGCTGTAGAAAGATTTATAAAGTTGATGCATGCCGTAATGATTAATATCAACCCAATGGCAGCAAAGCCCATAAGTGTGCTGCGCGTTACAGTACTTTCAGAATAGGTTTCAAAGCGATCGTCAAAATGTATCGTAGTTAAAGGCACTACAAAAAATTCTGATTTAGCCTCTGAATTATCATTACCCAGATATTTTTTGGAGAATGCAGGCATGCGTCTTTCCACATGTGCGATCAACTCTTGCTCCTTTAACAAAAAGTAACAATGCTCACCACTCCAGATGCTCGTCCATCTGCTTTCATCACGAGCTTTTTTTATGGTGCTGTAAGAGAGCAGCAAATGAAACGGAAAATCAGTATTGGATGGAGCATCTTCCATCACAGCTGTTACGCGATACTCCTGGTCATCGTACTTTAATACTTCGCCAACGACATCTTCTTTACCGAAATATTTTTTAGCCCACGATGCGGCTACAATTGCCTCGTTGGGTTCGTCCAGCGCTTTATCGGCATTGCCGGAAAGTATAGGGCGATCAAATACTTTAAAATACGATGGCTCTGTGTAGGCTATACCTTCATCTTCCTGGTACTTTTTGTACTCACCGTTTCGTTCGGGTATAGATACAAGCGAGCTTCTGCCTTTTGAAATAAATACTACTTGTTCAGCTTCAGGGAAATCAGTACGAAATGCATCAGGCAATACAGCCGGCACACCAGACTGATATTCAATACCATTGTTACCTTGCCATTTATTCACCACGCGGTATATACGGTCGCGCTTCGATTGAAAATTATCGTAGCTGCTCATATACAGCACCATCAGAAACAACACCAGGCTACACGCTATGCCCAGGGTAAGTCCTGCCAGGTTGATAACAGCAATGCCTTTATTGCGCAGCAGGTTTCGGATGGCGGTTTTAAGATAATTTTTAAACATAGTTATTAGATTTTCAGGGCCCATCGTCCTTCTTTCAACATCGTGCCATACCGGATTATGTATAAAACATGCGGTTTTTGAAGCCTATGCGAAATGTTGCTTGTACGGATCTGTAAGTGCTCGTCCGGCTGCGGACATTTAATGGGCGTTGTGGAACCTTCGCGATGTGTGTAGAGTTCTCTGAAGTATAAGTATCTTGCGATATGATTCAGAATGCGATTGTAGCCCTGGTGTTTCTGGCCGCTCTCTTTTATGTGGGGCGTATGCTTTATCGTAATCTTAAAGCCAAATCGGCATGCGAATCGGGTTGTGGTAAATGTGGTGCTGCTTCTTCGCTCGACTTTGCCAAGATTGAAAAGCAAATGAAAGAAAAGGGCTTCTGATCTATACCCACACTTTTGTACCTTCTGTACAATTTCTGCAAATCTCTATTTCGCTTCTCGACCGGAGCAACGCTGCTCTGAAATTCTGATAGTCTTTTCCTTTCCAGATCGATTCGAATGAATCTTTTGTGAGATCGCCCAACACATGGTGCGCATCTTTATCAAAACAACACGGCACTACTTTACCATCCCACGTAATCACACAACTGTGCCACATCTTCCAGCAATGATTATCAAGTCTGTTCTTGATGGTATATGTGCCATCATTCAACTTACGATAGCGCGAATATTTTTCCTGCAAGGGTATAAGATCAGAACCTTGTTCGTAATCATATATCTGCGCAGTCTTGAGCACTACCTGATCAACACCTAATTCTTTTGCAAGCGCATATACTTCGGGTATCTGATGTTCATTCGGCTTCACCACCAAAAACTGAAAGATAACGTGTGGCGTAAGCGATTTGAGTTTCTTTTTCCACGCCAGAATATTGCGTGTGCCTTCGATCACTTTATCCAGGCTTCCTCCTACTCGATAGGATTGATATGTATCCTGCGTGGTGCCGTCAATAGAAATAATCAGGCGATCTAAACCTGACGCTACGGTAAGCCGGGCATTTTCATCCTTCAGATAGTGTGCATTGGTTGATGTTGCCGTATATATCTTTCGTTCGGCTGCGTATTGCACCATGTCCAGAAATTGCGGATGCAAATACGGCTCGCCCTGAAAGTAAAAAGTAAGGTAACTAAGTGTAGGGGCAAGCTGATCGATCACTTGCTGAAACAACGGTTGCTGCAACATACCCGTAGGCCGTGTAAACGATCTGAGCCCGCTGGGGCACTCGGGGCAACGCAGGTTACACGAAGTAGTCGGTTCAAACGATATGCTGACAGGCATGCCCTGAATAACCGCAGATCCTGTGTATTGCGACCAGTGATAGCTGGAAAATATCTGCGCTGCGTTCCACATCCGCCTGGATGTAAGGCCGGAGGCAAAATTCAACTGATCTTTCCACGCACGCATCATGATGGTGCAAGATACTGTCCAAAAGTATCGGTTGGATTATGGTAATGTGGTTATCTTTCGAAATTCATTTATGGCTTTGAAAACCACTCGTTTCCTCATGAAAAAATTTCTGTTCCTGCTCTTTTGTATCCCATCTGTTATCTGTGCACAATCCCGGCTCTCCGACCAGGCTGTTATTTCGGTAATTACTTTCGGGCCGTGGCAGGGAGAATTATACTCGGCTTTCGGGCACAGCGCTTTCCGTGTGTACGATCCGGCACAACAGATTGATGAGGCGTATAACTACGGTGTTTTCAATTTTAATCAACCTAATTTTTACATCAACTTTGCCCGTGGATACATGTACTATCAACTGGGTGTTTTTGAATATCCGAGATTCCGCGATGTGTATATATACTACAACCGCTATATCCACGAGCAAGTGCTCAACCTCACGCCTGCTCAAAAACAGAAAGTATACGAGTACCTGCAATGGAACGCATTGCCTGAGAACGAGCAATACCGCTACGATTATTTCTTTGATAACTGTGCCACTAAAATGCCGGGCGTCATTCTGCGCACGCTGGGTGACAGTGTAAAGTTTGATGGCACATATATAAAAACATCTTACAGCATTCGCGAACTTACCGATCTGTACCTTGCCAAACAACCCTGGGGCGATTTGGGCATCGATGTGTGCCTCGGCTCTGAGATAGACCGTAAAGCTTCGCCTTATGAGTATATGTTTCTACCCGATTATGTTGAATCAGGATTCGATCATGCCACGATCACACACAACGGTATACCGGTGCCTTTGGTGAAAGAGAAACGCATTGTATATGAATCCCGACCAGAAGATGATCCGAAGGGATTGCCACATCCGTTGTATGTTTTTTCGGCCGTTGCACTTATAGCCATTATCCTTACATTGATAGACTGGAGACGAAAGAAGCTATCAACCTGGTTTGATGCTATGGTATTTACCGCCACCGGCCTTATCGGGTTATTGCTGATCTTTCTGTGGTTTGCTACAGATCACAAATCGTCTTATAATTATAATATACTGTGGGCATTACCAACCAATATTGTTGCTGCTATAGCATTGATACGCCAGCCCGGCTGGTTGAAAAAGTATAGCCTGATAGTCGGTATAATTTCTGTAATCACTTTACTGGTGTGGCCCTTCCTGCCCCAGAAATTAAACATTTCGCTCATACCGATCGTAGTGACCATCGCCTGTCGCGCGCTGATTCGCTATAGATTACAGAAGGCTTCGTAAACTAAAGCACGGTTGCAGTCCCTCGTTATCGCCTGAAACTTGCAACGATAGCGAGACCAGCTACAGGGCTGAAAACATTCATAGAGGTCTTTATATAAAATAAAAACGACAGGCGGTAGATTATACTGCCTGCCGTTCCAGTAATTTCTTACTTTTTATAGATGGATTGGCCTGTTATCGGTAGCAGCAAGACATGCTTCCTTCACGGCCTCCATATAGGTAGGGTGTGCATGCGACATGCGCGCTACATCTTCTGCCGATGCCCGGAATTCCATTGCGGTTACACCGGCAGCGATCATATCAGCAGCGCGGGCACCTATAATATGCACTCCTAATATTTCATCCGTCTGTTTATCGGCCAGTACTTTTACTAATCCATCGGTATCCATGCTGGCGCGGGCGCGACCCAGTGCTTTATAGGGGAAGCTTCCTGCTTTATACGCTCTGCCTGCCTGTTTCAATTGCTCTTCAGTATATCCTACGCTGGCTACTTCCGGCCAGGTATATACTACACCGGGAATAAGCAGATAATTTACGTGTGGCTTCTGGCCGGCAAGCTGCTCGGCTACATATACTCCTTCTTCCTCCGCTTTGTGTGCAAGCATAGCACCACGCACCACATCGCCAATGGCATATATATTATCCACTTTTGTTTTCAGGTGGTCATCTACCGGAATCTGTCCTTTCACCGTTTCAATACCCACTTTCTCCAGGCCAAGGCCATCGGTATAGGGTCTGCGTCCTATGCTTACCAGGCAGTAGTCGCCTTTCAATTCCAGTGCATTGCCACCATTTTTCGGCTCCGCTTTTACGATTACCTCGTTGCCGGTGTTTTCAACAGCAGTAACTTTATGACCAAGGTATATATCCATGCCCATCTTCTTTGCCACGCGCTGAAGCTCTTTGCCCATCGTACCATCCATGGTAGGAATAAGACTATCGAGAAATTCAACTACCGTTACCTTGGAACCGATACGCGCATATACAGAACCCAGCTCCATACCAATTACACCTCCGCCAATCACAATCAGGTGCTTCGGTACTTCTTTCAATTCGAGGGCTTCGGTACTGGATATGATTCTTTTTTTATCGAATGCAGCAAATGGAAGCGGTGTGGGCTTGGAGCCGGTTGCTATAATTACCTTATCGGCAGTAAGCGTGGTTTCTTTACCATCTTTCGCTGTTACCTTGATCGTGTTTTTGTCAACAAATGATCCTGTGCCTTTGTGAACATCGATCTTGTTCTTTTTCATCAGAAAAGCGATACCATCTACATTGGATTTCACCACATCGCCTTTCCGCTTTATCATTTGCGTAAAGTTTACTTTCGGTGTCGGTATATCTATACCATGCTCGGCAAAATGCTCTTTTGCATTCGCAAAATGCTCGGAAGAATCGAGCAATGCTTTCGAAGGTATACATCCTACATTCAGACAAGTACCTCCCAATGTATCATATTTCTCAATGATGGCTGTTTTAAATCCAAGTTGAGCAGAACGGATCGCTGCTACATATCCACCAGGGCCGGAGCCAATAACAATGACGTTGTATTGCATATAAGATCAGTAAAAATTATAATTCCAAAAATTTATAAACTACACGTATGGAGATTCCACCGGTTATGCTGTTGCTATTGGGTATACCATCGCGGTCGCCAGCCGATTGAACATAACCTGCACCGGGAACATAATATACCGGGAAAAGCTTTTCATCAGGCTTTGTTATAACATAGTTAATCCGTACCTGAAAGTTAAACGAAAATCGCTCCGAGATAGGCAGTGTATAGTTGGGCTGAAACTCCAGTATATAAAGTTTGTTCCGTTGCTTCTTTATCTCCGTCAGGTCACCATAGTTATCGCCGGCAAATGTTATTGTGCCCGTCTCTGTAAAATCGCTGTATATCAATGCGCCCTGCAGGTTAAAGTCATTAAAGCGTGTGCGATGGCTGCCTACAAATTGCCCTATACCAATGCGATAGTAACGACCTGTATTGGCATAGGCAACGTTCGAGTATAGCTTGTCTTTGCGGATGTCGTTAAACCCTACAGCAAGATCAATAACGGTATGTTCGCTGGTTTTGTAAATGAGGGATGGTTCGAATACATATCCACGATTGTATACCAACGGAAATGTGCGCATCAGATCAACACCGAGAAAAAAACGATGTGTATCATACGATCGTTGCGGCTCACCCTGCGAGGATGGTTGCTCCTGTGCTCTCGTTACAATCACAGCAGACAGAAAAACCGATACCAGCAGCAGTCGCTTAATCATTGATGTTAATATCTAGTTGCTCGTTATACAGTTCAGACGAAACCGAAGCACTTGTAAAGGTTGTTGGTTTTACAATGGCGAAGTCATCAAAGAAGATTCGGAAACCACAACGAACCGATTCCATCTTTACCGTGCGGCTATAGTGAAGCGTAAGCGTATCCGTTTTGTCAGTCGCTTCAAAGATCACCACAGTAGAATCATCTTTAATAGACATCGGAATCGAGATCCATTGCGGATTATCGAACGGAGCCCGAAGCTTCAATTTACCATGAAGACCATAGATCGTTTTGTAATTGTGCGAATTGCTGAAATGGATGGAGAGATTGGGTTCGCTATCGGATTCACAATCATCTACACAGCCTGAATATGTAAAAAGACATGAGATACAAATTATACTGAGCAGTACCCGGAACAATTTATACTTCATGTCTTTTGTTTTTGTCAAGATAAGAAATGGTTGATTATACTCCCAGTATCAGTCTTCCCGGATCTTCCAGTAACTCTTTTACGCGCACCAGGAAGCTCACAGACTCGCGGCCGTCAATAATGCGGTGATCGTATGATAAAGCTACATACATGATCGGGCGAACTACAACCTCACCATTCTTCACTACCGGACGCTCCACAATGTTGTGCATACCCAGGATGGCAGACTGCGGAGGGTTGATGATCGGCGTTGAAAGCATGGAACCAAACACACCACCGTTGGTGATAGAGAATGTACCACCCGTCATCTCTTCGATAGAAAGTTTACCATCGCGTCCGCGTGTTGCCAGACGTATCACTTCACTTTCAATCTGGTTGAACGACAGTGATTCTGCATTTCGAATTACCGGCACTACCAAACCTCTCGGTGTAGAAACGGCTATCGACACATCGCAATAGTCGTGGTATACAATTTCATCTTTATCGATCGATGCATTTACGGCAGGGAAATCTTTCAAAGCTACGCAAATGGCTTTGGTAAAGAACGACATGAAGCCAAGACCCACACCATACTTTTCCTTAAACTGATCTTTATACTTGGAACGGAGGTCCATTACCGGCTTCATATCCACCTCATTGAACGTGGTGAGCATAGCCGTTTCATTCTTCACAGATACGAGGCGCTTCGCAATGGTTTTACGCAGCGAAGTCATTTTTTCTCTGCGCTCACCGCGATTACCACCGGTTGCAATTACCGGAGGCGCTGATGGTGCCTGGGGCTTAGACTCGGCTGCTTTTGCCGGTGTACTCTGCGCTTTCTGCGCATCTTCTTTGGTAATTCTTCCGCCTACACCAGAACCCTGCACCTGGCCTGGGGTTATTCCTTTTTCATCCAGAATTTTAGCAGCGGCAGGTGAAGGATGTCCCGCTGCGTATGTTTTATCACCAGCACCTGCTGTGGCAATAGCGGCTGCAGGTGTAGCCGTTTCCTGTTTTACGGGTGCACCTTCTGCTACTTCAATGCGACAGATCAAACCACCGATAGGAAGTGTTTCTTTTTCTTTCGCTACTATGCGAAGTATACCGCTGGCTTCTGCTGGAAGCTCGAATGTTGCTTTGTCTGATTCTACTTCTGCAATGATATCGTCTACGTTTACAAAGTCGCCATCTTTCTTCAGCCAGGTAGAGATCGTTACTTCCGTAATCGATTCACCTACTGCAGGCACTTTCATTTCTTTTACACCACCGGTTGCCTTTGGAGCAGCGGCAGGTGCGGATGCAGCGGGTGCAGGCGTAGCAGCAGGTTTTGCAGCAGCAGCCTGTCCGTTGGATTCGATCTCTGCGATTACATCACCAATCGGTACAGTAGTGCCTTGTTGCTTTACGATCTTAAGAACACCAGCACTTTGCGCCGTCAGTTCAAAGGTTGCTTTATCGGACTCAAGCTCAGCGATCACCTCATCAAGCTGAACGGTGTCACCATCTTTCTTTAACCAGTTTGCTATTGTTACTTCAGAGATCGACTCGCCTACTGCGGGTACTTTTATCTGTAATGCCATTCAATTATAAATTTAGATTTATGGGATTGTCAAATCATATTCAGTGTCGGGATTGCACAATCAAGTTATTCTTTCCCATGCAAATCTCAACACTTTATACTTTTATCGGTTCGTTAAATTTCAAAAGCTTTATTCACAAGCTTTTCCTGTTCAACCTTATGTACCTTGAGGTATCCTGTAGCCGGCGATGCGCTGGCCTTGCGTGATACAAACTCCAGATCATATTTCGGCATCATGCGCACAATGTATGAATATGCTCCCATGTTGGCAGGCTCTTCCTGTGCCCATACCAGTTTGGCATCTTTATACTTCTTGAGCACTGCTTTCAACTGTTTTTCAGGGAATGGATGAAGCTGCTCGAGACGTACAATCGCGGTATCTTTTGTTTTTCTCTTTTGTTGTGCTTCAACCAGATCGTAGTAGATTTTGCCGCTGCAGAGAATTACACGGTTAACATCTTTCGCTGTTACAGTGCTATCATCCAGCACTTCCGAGAATGAACCCGAGGTGAAATCTTTCAGAGGAGAAATAACAGCCGGGTGACGCAACAATGACTTCGGCGAGAACACAATACAAGGTTTACGGAACTGCCATGCCACCTGTCTTCTCAATAAGTGGAAGAAGTTTGCCGGTGTAGTAGGGTTCGTAATCACCATATTGTATTCAGCAGCCAGTTGCAGGAATCGCTCCGGACGGCAGCTTGAGTGCTCTGGTCCCTGACCTTCGTAGCCGTGTGGCAGCAACATTACCAAACCATTCATCCGTTGCCATTTTGATTCGGCGCTGGACAGAAATTGGTCGATAATTACCTGCGCTCCATTTACGAAGTCACCAAACTGCGCTTCCCACAACACCAATGCTGTAGGCGATGACATGGCATAACCATATTCAAAACCCAATACACCAAATTCAGAAAGCAGTGAGTTATAGATGTGGAATTTTGCCTGGCTCTTATCAAGATTATTCAGGCCGCAATACGGCTCGTTGGTGTTCGCATCGAAGAAGTAAGCATGACGGTGTGAGAACGTGCCGCGCTTTACGTCCTGACCAGACATACGCACCGGAGTTTTTTCCAGTAGCAATGATCCGTATGCCAGCAACTCAGCCTCTGCCCAGCCCAATACCTTATCTTCGAAGAAAGCGGTCGTTCTGTCTTTCAGCAATTTTTCAATCTGCTTCAGTGGCTTGAAGCCTTCTGGTATATTAATCAGGGCTTTACCAACTTTCTCAATCACACTTTCTTTTACACCTGTTTCCGGAGATTTGTCGAAATCTTCCGGTTTCGCCCAGCGCATTTGCTCCCACTCCTCCTCAATCTTCTGTGGCTTATAGGGAAGTGGCTTTTGTTTTACTTCGTTGAGTCTGTCCTGAAGCTGATTACGGAAATTCTTATCCATTTCATCTGCCAGAGCAGCATCTACATCGCCACGTTCAATAAGCTTCTTCACATAGATCTCGCGAGGATTCGGATGCTTCGCGATGATGTTATATAGTTTAGGCTGTGTGAATTTCGGCTCATCACTTTCGTTGTGCCCATGTCTTCTGTAGCACAGCAGATCGATGAAGATATCCTTTCCGAACTTCATGCGATACTCTACCGCCAGCTTGGAGGCAAAGCTAACCGCTTCGGCATCATCGCCATTTACGTGCAGTACAGGAGCATCTACGATCTTTGCTATATCAGTACAATATATACTGGTACGGGCATCATCATAATCGGTGGTGAAACCAACCTGGTTGTTAATCACAAAGTGAATGGTACCACCCGTGGTATAGCCTGGCAATCCGGACATCTGTACAACTTCATATACTATACCCTGACCTGCCACAGCAGCATCGCCGTGAATGAGGATCGCCATACCTTTGGAGAGTTCTCCTTTATATTCATCATCGATCTGCCCGCGCGTATAACCCAACACCAGCGGATCTACTGCTTCCAGGTGCGAAGGGTTCGGTGTAAGCTTTACATATATCTTTTTACCAGAAGGTGTATTGATGTGGCTTGAATAGCCCAGGTGGTATTTCACATCACCATCACCCATGGTAAGGTTCTCAGGGCTTACGTTTCCTTCAAATTCAGTAAAGATCTGCTCGTAGGTTTTACCCAGAATGTTGGCCAGTACGTTGAGGCGGCCGCGGTGTGCCATACCGATTACCACTTCTTTTACATCCAGCTCGGCAGCTACATTAATAATAGTGTTGAGGGCTGGTATAGTGTTTTCTCCTCCTTCGAGAGAAAAGCGTTTCTGCCCAAGGAATTTTGTATGCAGGAAGTTCTCGAATACAACCGCTTCATTAAGTTTGTTGAGTATTCTTTTCTTCTCATCCTGTGCCGGGTTGTAAGCATAGTACTCCTTCTCAATCTTATGATACAGCCACGCGCGAATGTCATCATTACGGATAAAGTTATGCTCGAAGCCAATCGTTCCGAGGTACACTGTATTCAGTCTTTCGATGATTTTGCGCAGTGTAGTGCGCGGCATGCCGATCTCAGCAGCCACATCAAACTCGGTGTCAAGATCAGCATCGGTAAGACCTACGCTTTTGTGATCGAGATTTACGTTGTGATTTCTTCTTTCGCGCACCGGGTTGGTATTCGATTTCAAATGACCAAACGAGCGATATTGAAAGATCAGGTTGCGAACCTGTGTTTCTTTAATAGAGAGGGAATCCGTTACCGGAGCACCGTTACCGTTTGCCGGCTTATCGCCATAGCGCTGTTGAGAGAAATCAAATCCCTCAAAGAACTTTTGCCAGGTGAGGTCAACAGAGGCAGGATCATTTTTATAATTTTGATACAGTTGGTCGACATAGCCAACGTCTGCATTGGAGATGTATGAATATTTGTCCATGATTTTATAGAAAGTGAACAAATGTAGAGAAGGCATTAATTATAAAAAAACTGGTAAATCGCGTAGGCAATTATTTGTTCGTTTCAAAGCTTTGCAAAACAAAGAAAGGCACTCACAGGGGATGTGCAGTGCCTTTTGTCCGCTGGAACGGGAAAGCTTATCAGGTTTTATAGAATGGATTGGCTCGCCTGAATGAATTCAGCTTTGTCTGTTTAAACTTTAAAGGGCTCATAATCGCGGTTTATCTTTCATGTCACCTCCGTGTTTGTATTTATGTATCATAATTTGATGTAATAATAATGCAATACGCCAAATTTTCACGCTTTACGCGCTTAAAAATCACACACACATTCCTGTCAGTTATGTAAGATGCGATCTAATTTTGCGCCATGGCATTGCATATAGGACGGGAAATTGAAACCCGATACAAAGAATCTGGCCTTAAGCTTTCAGAATTTGCTAAAAGGCTAAACACAAGCTCACGTAATGTTTATGACATTTTTGAACGAAGTGAGATTAAAACAGACCAGCTTGAAAGAATCAGTAAAGTGCTGAATTTTGATTTTTTCTCGCTTTTTCAAACGAGTGGCGTTCAGGAACCGCTTTTATCGTATGCCAACCGTAAAGAAAAAAGCAACACAATTTCTGTTGTTGTAGAACTGGATGGCCAGGAAAGCACATTGAACCAGTGGTTCCAGAAGTTATCGGCTATTAATAAAGCCATGCACTAAAAGCTGGCAGTTTGTACCTAAGAAATGACCGGGGCGATTGCCGGGCCAAAAAAATCCATTAACTTTGCGACCTTTAAAAATCGGGACGAGTTCCACAATTTTAAAATTCTAACAAAGAAATGGTTAAAATCAGATTGGCCCGCAGAGGCCGCAAGAAACTGGCGATGTTCGATGTAGTCGTTGCTGACGCCAGAGCTCCACGCGATGGACGGTTCATTGAAAAGATCGGTACATACAATCCGCTCACAAACCCTGCTACGATTGACCTTAAGGACGATCGCGCTTTTCATTGGGTAATGAACGGTGCGCAACCGAGCGACACGGTAAAAGCTATGCTTTCATACCGTGGTATTCTTCTGAAGAAACACCTCCAGATCGGTGTTCTCAAAGGCGCCCTTACTCAAGAGCAGGCAGATGCCAAATTAGCTGACTGGCTGAAAGGTAAGGATGCTAAGATCGAAGAGAAACGCAGCAAGCTTTCACAAGCCAAACAAGCTGATCTCAAAGCTCGTAAAGAAGCAGAAACAAAAGTTAAAGAAGCCCGTGCTGAAGCTATTCGCAAGAAAGCTGAAGCTGCTGCTTCTGCCGCAGCCGCTGCTCCTGCAGCAGAAGGCGAAGCTCCTGCAACGGAAGAACAGCAGGCTTAAGAAACCTGAAATTAATGTATGTGCCGGTTCTGAACCTTTCAGGACCGGCATTTATTTTTATATATACCAACCATGAATATTGACGCCTGCTATAAGATCGGATTGGTTCTGAAACCTCACGGGCTAAAAGGAGAAGTAACTGTTTCCATTGATGCAGATATTCCCAACGACTTTGCAACATTAGATGCTGTGTTCCTGGCAAACCAGGAGCGGCTGGTGCCTTATTTTATTCAGCACGTATCGGTGCGCGATGCCAAGGCATTTGTAAAGTTTGAAGATGTTGATACCCCGGAAGAAGCAGCAAAAATTTCCAAACTGGCTATATATCTTCCAAAGACTGCACGACCTAAATCTACGCGGGGAGAATTTTATGACGATGAGGTGGTAGATTTTGAAGTGATTGATCAAACGCTGGGAGTCCTGGGCCTTGTAACGGAAGTTATGCAGGCCGGAGCCAACCGGTTGCTGGTATTGATGCATCATGAAAAAGAAGTGCTGATACCCATCAACAGTCCGTTCATCATCAGTGTGAATAAGTCTAAAAAGAAGATCAGTGTCGATCTTCCTGAAGGTTTTTTGGATATTTGACGAGCAGATTCGTCTATACTATATATAGTCATGCACATCGACATTATTACAACATTGCCGCGATTGATTGAGAGCCCGTTCTCGGATTCTATTTTAAAGAGAGCCCAGGCAAAAGGTCTTGTTACAGTAAATGTTATAGACCTGCGACAGTATTCTACCAACAAGCATCGCACTACTGATGATTATGCTTTTGGTGGCGGTGCCGGTATGGTAATGATGATCGAGCCTATAGACAATTGTATTACAGATCTTAAATCACAGCGTAGCTACG
This sequence comes from Ohtaekwangia sp., assembly GCF_036786105.1. Taxonomy (NCBI): domain Bacteria; kingdom Pseudomonadati; phylum Bacteroidota; class Cytophagia; order Cytophagales; family Fulvivirgaceae; genus Ohtaekwangia; species Ohtaekwangia sp. Next base: position 42,884 of record NZ_DAIQRQ010000017.1, on the reverse strand, counting down.
ATGACATTATCTATATGAGTCCGGATGGCCAGCGTTTTTCGCAGGCTATTGCGAATGAACTGAGTCTAAAGAAGAACCTGATCATTCTCTGCGGGCACTACAAAGGCGTGGATGAGCGAGTACGCGAGCACCTGATCACCCGCGAGATCAGCATTGGTGATTATGTTCTGTCGGGTGGAGAACTGGCAGCAGCTGTGGTGTCAGACGCGGTGATCCGGCTTCTCCCGGGCGTGCTCTCGGACGAGACTTCTGCACTAAGCGATTCGTTTCAGGATAATCTTATTGCTCCACCCGTATATACACGGCCTGCAGAATACAAGGGCTGGAAGGTGCCGGATGTGCTGCTGTCGGGCCATTCATCTAAAATTGAAGAGTGGCGTCACGATAAATCACTGGAACGAACACGCCAGCGCAGACCGGAATTGTTGCAATAGGCTCAAAATTCAAAGCTTTGATAATTAATCGCGTAAATCTTCTGGCAGACTTCTGAATTTCTCAATTCTTTCCATACATTTGCAGTCCATTTTCAAAACCATCGAGTTATGGCAGACTTAATTAAAGTAGTTGAGCAGGAATTTGCTAAAGTTCGTGAATCTCTTCCCAGCTTCAATCCTGGTGATACGATCAACGTTCACGTGAAAATAAAAGAAGGTAACAAAGAACGTGTGCAGCAATTCCAGGGCACTGTAATTCAACGCAGAGGAACCGGTACAAACGGCGAGACTTTCACAGTGCGTAAAGTATCTAACGGTGTAGGTGTAGAGCGTATCTTCCCGATCGTATCTCCCACTATCGATAAAATTGAATTGATCAAGCAAGGTAAAGTTCGCAGAGCGAAACTGTACTATATGAAAGGCCGTCAAGGTAAGGCTGCCCGTATCAAAGAAAAACTCTAAGCGTTACCGCGCTCAAAAGTATAGAAGGCCATTCCGAATTTCGGGATGGCTTTTTCCATTTTTACCGTTTAATCTTTGGAGCCAACAAGTGATTGAACATCGAAAAATTGGTATACATCTGTGGCCGGGAAATATTTTTTTCAAATCTAATACGATTGCAAAGCCGGTAAAACCGCGAAATTTGCGCGGGTTAGCATACAATTAAATAATTGATAACTTTGTCCCCGCTCATTAAAAACCGTAACCAGACCAATAATTCAGAATTATGGCAAAGAACATTGCAGAGCTTTTGGGCAAAGACGCAGATTACCTGTTGAAGCACCAGAGCAAAACCATTTCAAAAGATCGGCTTCACCTTCCCAATCCGAATTTTGTAGACAACATCTTCGCACAGTCGAACCGCTCACCTCAAGTATTAAGAAGTCTCCAGCAATTATATGGAACAGGACGTCTTGCCAACACAGGCTTCCTTTCTATCCTCCCGATCGATCAAGGTATCGAGCACAGTGCCGGAGCATCCTTTGCTAAAAACCCTGACTACTTCGATCCTGAAAATATTGTAAAGCTTGCTATCGAAGGTGGCTGCAATGCAGTGGCTACTACCTATGGTGCACTGGCTTTGATGTCGAGAAAGTATGCTCACCGCATTCCTTTCATCGTAAAGATCAATCACAATGAATTGCTGACTTATCCTAACAAGGCTGACGAGATCATGTTCGGCTCTGTAGAAGACGCATGGAATCTGGGTGCTGTTGCTGTAGGCGCAACCATCTACTTTGGTTCTGAAAATGCTACACGCCAGATTCAGGAAGTTTCTGCAGCATTCGAGCAAGCCCGTAAGTTAGGTCTGGCTACCATCCTGTGGTGCTATACCCGCAACAACGCTTTCAAACAAGGTGGTGTTGATTATCACGTATCAGCTGACCTTACCGGCCAGGCGAACCACCTGGGTGTAACGATTCAGGCAGACATCATCAAGCAAAAGCTTGCCGAGAACAACGGTGGCTACAAAGCATTGAACACCGGCGGAAGCAGCTATGGTAAACTCGATGAGAGAATCTATAGCGAGCTTACTTCTGAGCACCCTATCGATCTGTGCCGCTACCAGGTTGCTAACTGCTTCATGGGGCGCGCAGGCTTGATCAGCTCTGGTGGCGAATCTAAAGGAGCAAGCGACCTGGCAGATGCAGTACGCACCGCCGTTATTAACAAACGCGCAGGTGGTATGGGCCTGATCTCCGGAAGAAAAGCATTCCAGCGTCCATTGAAAGAAGGTGTAGAAATCCTGAACGCTATTCAGGATGTATACCTCGATAAATCGGTTGACGTAGCATAATTGACGAACGTAACAGGCCGATGTATCAGCTTCGATACATCGGCTTTATTTTTTACCAAAATATTTACCCCATGGCTTGGTTCAAACGCAGTGATAAAGGTATAGTAACACCCACGGAATCGAAACGTGAGGTGCCTGATGGACTTTGGTTTAAATCGCCTGCCGGCAAGATCATTCATACCCGTGAATTGAAGAGCAACGCTTACGTTGTGCCGGAAGAAGATTACCACGTGCGCATTGGCTCGGAAGAATACTTTGAAGTATTGTTTGACGACAACAAGTTCACCGAACTGGATGAGAACATGGAGTCGGCCGACCCGCTGAAATTCAAAGACACTAAACCTTATCCGAAGCGTATCAAAGAATCGCAGGAAAAGTCGGGATTGAAAGATGCTGTGCGCACCGCGTATGGTAAATTGAATGGTCTGGATATCACTATCGCGTGTATGGACTTTACCTTCATCGGAGGATCGATGGGTTCTGTGGTGGGAGAAAAAATTGCCCGTGCCATGGATCACAGCCTCAAGAACAAAAAGCCTTTCCTGATGATATCGCGCTCTGGTGGTGCCCGTATGATGGAAGCCGGCTTGTCGCTGATGCAGATGGCCAAGACTTCCGCCAAGATTGCTCAACTTGACGCTGCAAAGGTTCCCTATATATCGTTGCTTACCGACCCTACTACCGGGGGTGTAACAGCATCGTATGCTATGCTGGGTGATTTTAATATTGCAGAACCCGGTTCACTGATTGGTTTTGCCGGTCCGCGCGTTATTCGTGAAACGATCGGTAAAGATCTGCCAAAAGGATTTCAAAGTGCCGAGTTCGTGCTCGACCACGGTTTCCTCGATTTCATTGTTGATCGCCGTAATTTGAAAAGCAGACTTTCGTCGCTGCTCAAAATGCTGCAGTAACATTTATCAATATACTTGACTAAAAGATCGCCCGCACACCGGGTGATTTTTTTTGTGCTTATTCAGACTTGCAGCGATACCTATCACGTTACGTACGGTATTGCTTTTTCCAGATTTACCGAAGAAATTAAAGGCATGCTACAAAATTATCTTCGTGTTGCCCTTCGCAGCCTCATCAAACAAAAGATCTATACCATTATCAATGTATTGGGTCTTTCCATTGGTATTGCCAGTTGCCTGCTCATCGTGATCTTTGTTACGAATGAGTTCTCGTACGATTCATTTCACGCGAACGCCCGCAACATATACAAGGTTAGTCTCGAACGAAAATATCCGAATCACTTTACTAACTATGCCGTTATTCCGCATTCATACGCGGATGTAATGCAGCGCGATTTTCCGGAGGTCTCCGGTGTGATCAAAATGGGCGGGCCGATCAATCAGGTAGTCGTAAACTATAAAGATGCGCATAATGATGTAAAGCAATTTGAAGAAAACTTTGTGATGGCAGCAGACTCCAACTTCTTTACCTTCTTCAGCCTGAAATTATTAAAGGGTGATCCGAAGAAAGTGCTGATCAACACAAACGATGTTGTTGTTACGGAAGAAACAGCACATCGTTATTTTGGTAATGATGATGCTGTTGGAAAAACACTTAGCATGTTCAATCAGGATTATCACGTTACTGGTGTATGCGAGAATATTCCGCACAACTCGCACTTCAAATTCGATTTTCTTTTCAAGTGGGATGATAACTTCTTTGGCAACGGCCAGCGCGACAACTTCACAAGTTTCTCCGCGCATGTATATATTCAGGTGAAGCCCGGAACAGATGTTAAAGCCCTGGAAGCAAAGTTTCCAAAAATGGTTGATACATACGCTGCCGCACAGATCGAGCATGACCTTGGCAAATCGTGGGTTGACTATAAACGTGAAGGCAATGATTATCGCTACTTCCTGCAACCACTCACTTCTATACATCTAGATCCACGCAACATTGAAGCCAAGATGCAGCCGGGAGGAAATATACACTATATATACTTTCTCATCGCGGTAGCAGTTCTTATACTTGTTATTGCCTGCATCAATTTTATGAACCTGGCTACGGCCCGCTCAACGGAACGTGCCCGCGAAGTTGGCGTACGCAAAGCGATGGGCTCATTAAAGGCTCAGCTTGTTACGCAATTCCTGGTAGAGTCTGTTGTGCTGAGTATATTTGCCACCGTACTAGCACTTGGAATAGCATTGCTGGTATTGCCTTCTTTCAACGTCCTGGTTGATAAACATCTTTCGCTCGACCTTACGGGTATACTTCCAATAATACTAATGGGCATTGCTTTACTTGTTGGATTCTTAGCGGGCAGCTATCCTGCGTTTGCCTTATCATCATTCAATCCTGTTCTGGTAATGAAAGGTAATTTTAGTGGCACGGCCAAAGGGTCGTGGCTGCGCAATGGGTTGGTGGTTTTCCAATTCTTTATCTCGATCATCCTGATCGTGGGCACACTAGTAGTAGCGGAGCAAATGAGGTATATGCAAAACAAGTCGCTTGGCTACAATAAAGAACAGTTGCTGATTGTAGAACGTGCGGGTGCGCTACAAGGCAAAGCCAAAACCTATATTGAAGAGATGCGCCGCACCGCCGATGTTGAAAAAGCAGCAGGCAGCTTTGCACTACTGGGCAGACAGGGCGATTTCTTCGGAGCGCAATTTACCCCCGAAGGTTCTTCTGAAATACTTACCACAAAAGCGATGGGTATAGATGATTACTTTTCGGAAACCGTAGGATTCGATTTTGTAAAAGGCCACAGCTTTGCGCCCGAAACCAACGATTCACTTTCCATTATACTCAATGAAACTGCTGTAAGAACATTAGGCATCGCTGATCCCATCGGCAAAAAACTTTCGCAAGTGCAACGCAGACAAACGGGAAATGTAACGGTGCAGTATACCATTATCGGCATCATTAAAGATTTCAACTTTCAATCGCTGCGCGACCCGGTTACACCCTTGGCTATACTAAGCAATGAAGGATTGGGTGGCGGTGCCGGCTATGTATACTTGCGTGTGAAAGGTAAAAATGCATCGGGTGTAATACACGCTGCGGAAGCTGTGTGGAAAACGCTCGTTCCTGATCAGCCCTTCAAGTATCAATTCCTCGATCAGAATCTCACCGCTCAATATGAATCTGAAAAACGTGCAGGCACCGTGTTTGGTATATTTTCAGGACTTGCCATTGCTATAGCCTGTGTTGGTTTGTTTGGCCTTGCAGCCTATACAGCTAGCCTGCGCACAAAAGAAATTGGTATACGCAAAGTATTGGGTGCATCGGCAGGTAGTATTGTTATATTGCTGTCGCGGGATTTTACGAGGCTTATATTCCTTGCATTTATACTGGCCACACCGCTGGCCTGGTATATTATGAACAACTGGCTGGAAGGTTTTGCCTATCGCATCGAGCTCGGTATAGGAGTATTTATACTGGCAGGTGCCACAGCCTTGATTATTGCCTGGCTTACGGTAAGCTATCAGTCCATCAAAGCTGCACTTGTAAATCCGGTAAAGTCGTTGAAGAGCGAATAGCGACTACGCGTTCACAATCGAATCAACTACTTCCTCAGAAGCCCGTTCAGCAGATTGCAGTGCTCCGCTAATAGTGCCATACTCTCCGGCACTATCGGTGGCTTCGCCTGCAAAGAATACTTTTTTATTGATGGCTGCCGCCAGATCAAGTCTGTCCTGGTTGCTTCCGGCAGGGGTAACATAAGCTGTACCTCCACCAATATAGGGTTCTTTGGTCCAATCCATGATCATATAGAGTATATTGTTCTGTGGATCGCGCCTTATATTCTGTGTGGCCTGCCCGTTGAAGACAGCATCAAGCTCTGCAAGAATTACCGGCACCATGTCTTTACCTTTGGCAGAAAGCTCTGCAGCCTTCGCACCCTGAATCGTTATATCCAACGTCTGATGAGCATCATCGCGCCCCAGGCCGGCATTGTAATATTCAGGAGCCTGTATACCTCCGTATAGAAATGTACTAGAAGAACCCCAGAAATTTTTCTTAAACTCCAATCGCACGCGAATACTGGCATCCATGGCCATTCGCGATAGTGCTGTTGTTTTCGTTGCAGGCAATGCAGGGCTAAAGGATATCAGGCCCGACTTGAGTATAGATACGGGTACAGTTACAATCAACCGATCAACTTCCGCAGTGAATGTACTTCCATTCTGATCGCCACCTACCTTGATCTTATCACCGCTATAATCTATACTCTTCACTACGGTATTCAACTCTACATATTGAATAGCGTTGCTAAATCGTGAGAGCAACGCATCCTCCATCAGGTTCGACTTCAGCACAAATTGTTGGTTGTTACGGGTCTGTAATGCCAACGCTTCGGCTACTGCTTTTATGCCAAGCTGATCGTTGGAAGTGCCCAACCTGTTCCCGATCCACGAATTTAAGATCGCCTGCGTGCGGCCGCTGATACCGGCACTGGCTATTGCCTGCTGCACAGAACCGGTGCTATTGTTACTAACCAGGTTGGCAACAAAATTCCGAGCTGCTATATAATCAGCATCGCTTGCCAGGTCGGCAGCCGTTTTTATAGTGCCATCTACAAAATAGCTTTCCGTACCCAGTGTAGAAAACTCAACGGTTTGAACGTTAAGTTGACTGATGATCTTTCCCCAGGCAGAATCGGCTCCCCATATAAACTGTGCACCTAACTCTGCGGGATATGTACTGATGGGTAAATTGTTGGGATCAAAGAGTAACGATGTTGTAGGCTGCGTTAGACGTTGCAAGGAACGCACCCGGCCACCAATACGATCGGAGGCCTCAAATATTCTAACGGTAACACCTTTGCTTCTTAATATATCGGCAACATGCATGCCGGCAGCACCGGCACCGATCACACCTACTACACCATCATAGGTGATCTCCGGCTTTGGATCTTCTGACTTACATGAACTTAACCAGGCAGGAAACATCAGTCCCGCCGAAACCCCAAGTCCTATATGCTGTAGTGCCTGTCTGCGTTTCACGTCAAAAATGTTTTGTGATGGTGGTGAATAAATTTCCGGGAAATATAAACGATTTTAGCATTATGAATGCCTTCGATCTGCCCGCCATAAAGAAAGTGGCGATAATCGGCCCGGAATGCACGGGGAAATCCGATATGTCAAAATTCCTGGCCGACCATTTCAATACCGTATGGATACCGGAATATGCACGGGGCTATATTAACAACCTGGTGAGGCCGTATCAGCAGCAAGACCTGCTCACCATTGCTCATGGACAACTTCGATTGGAAGATGAGTGGATGCGTGATGCAAACCGGGTGTTGATCTGCGATACAAACTTATACGTGATCAAGGTATGGAGTGAATTTAAATTCGGCTCATGCCACCAGGAGATACTGGACAATATAGCTTCGCGCAAATACGACCTGTATCTTCTCACGTATGTAGATGTACCCTGGGAGGAAGATCCGCAGCGCGAGCATCCCGATCAACGCGAGAAGCTCTATACTTTATACCTCAACGAAATGAAAAATCAGCCCGTACCCTTTGTGGAAATACGAGGTGAACGCGAGCAACGGAGAAAACTGGCAGTTGATGCCATTGAAAAGATTCTGAAAAACCCATGAGTACTTCCCCCTACGCGGCCTTACAAATACGCGACTATCGTTACTTTATCTCAGCCCGCTTCTGCATCACGCTGGCTGTACAGATACAAGCGGTGGTAGTAGCATGGCAAGTGTATGAGATTACCAAAGACGCACTATCGCTTGGCTTGATCGGTCTTGCAGAAGCTATACCTTCTATTGGTGTATCGCTCTATGCCGGCCATGTGGCCGATGTAGTGCAGCGTAAAAAAATCATTACACTTTGCGTTACCACATTGCTGCTTTGCTCTGCGTTGTTACTCTTCTTTACCCTGGAACCCGGACCGTTCTTTCTAAGAATGGGTGCTATGCCGATCTATACTGTTATCTTCATAAGTGGTATAGCCCGCGGTTTTCTTACACCGGCTGTATTCGCTTTTATGCCACAGCTGGTGCCGCGCGAACTGTATAGCAATGCTATCACCTGGAACAGTACATTATGGGAAACTGCATCACTCTCCGGCCCTCCGCTGGGCGGATTGCTTTATGGGTTCTTTGGCATATCGGTAGCATATACAGCCGATGCGCTGCTGGTATTGGCCGGGCTGCTGCTTATGTTTATGGTGGATAACAAACCGCTGCCGGCAACTTCAGAAGAAGAAGGTATTGTTGAGAAGATCAAAGCCGGTTTACGATTTGTTTTCCACAACAAGATTGTGCTCGGTGCTATATCGCTCGATCTGTTTGCTGTGTTATTCGGAGGTGCTGTGGCACTCTTACCTATATTTGCCGATACTATTTTGCACGTGGGAAAAATAGGCCTTGGCTTTCTGCGTGCAGCGCCCGGTGTTGGCGCATTGCTCATGGCGCTATACCTCGTGCACAACCCGATCAAAAAGAATACAGGTGCAATACTGTTCTATTGTGTGGCCGGCTTTGGTGTATGCATGATCCTCTTTGGGCTTTCAACAAGTTTCTGGTTATCGATGTTTCTGCTCATGATGAGCGGTGTGTTTGACTGCGTGAGTGTAATTATACGTGGTACACTGTTACAAACGCTGACTCCCGAGAATATGAAAGGAAGAGTATCGGCTGTGAACCATATATTCATTGGTTCATCGAATGAGATCGGGATGTTTGAATCCGGTGTTGCAGCACGACTGTTGGGTGTGGTGCCGTCAGTAATTTTCGGCGGCTTCATGACAGTTGCCGTTGTAGGTGTTACCAGTTGGTTATCCAAGTCGCTTCGTACACTCCAGCGTATAGAGTAGTATATATAATCAACATACTGATGCAGATATCCATTAATACTCCGGCTTTGCTCTTTCCGGCCATTACACTGCTGATGCTTGCCTATACCAATCGGTTTCTGGCATTGGCAACGTTGATCCGGAACCTCCACGCGAAGTATAAAACCATTCATGAAGATCATGAGGTTATCAAAGCGCAGATCAAGAATTTAAAGCGCAGGCTTATGCTCGTAAAGCACATGCAGGCAGCGGGTATTACAGCTTTTTTCTTTTGCGTACTGAGTATGCTGTTTTTTTACCTGCAATCGGAAGGATGGGCAGAAGGTATATTTGGATTGAGCCTCGTTTTTCTGTTGCTGTCCCTGACATTATCGCTGAACGAAATATACATCAGTACAAAAGCACTGGAGATCGAGCTGAAAGATATGGAAGGCATCTGAATCTGCCATTAAATAAAAAGCCCGGCCATCGCGTGGCCGGGCGAACCATTTAATCTAAAAATCAAATCGATCGCTTCGATTTGCTTCCTTTGGAAATGAACGCTGCGCGCTCCTCATATTTCTTTAAAAGCTGATTGAGCCTGCGTTGATATTTTGGTTTACGAATGTCCAGGTATACATGGTCGAGCTTTACTTCGTGCATCAACTGATTGCTTTTATCATAGAACCTCACAATAGAATACTGCTTATCTACAGCATTGGTCTCCACCACCCAGTACATTGACTTCTCCTGACCAAACGACTCCACGGCTACAAATACCTGTACAATTACAAAGAGTACAGCGGCTAAAAGGGTTGCTTTAGATTTCATACGCATATTATTTGTATGAAATACGGAGAATTGCGGGCTATATTTTCACTTGACTGACCGGCAGAGTATATTTCTAGACGGATTTAATAAACACTGCGATGAATGTGCTCCGTCTACGATTTGGCCACTTTCGTCTACAAACAGAAGAATAGCTGAACTTTCATCGTCTGATCCAGTATGTTATATCAATGGATAGCTTCTTCTCTAAACTCGTTCTTTCCAACCGGAGCGATTATCGGTTCAGTCGGCATTTTCTGTTTTGGGTAGTATGCTGGGCTTTTCAGGGGTTTATCTATGGCTTCTATTATAATAACGGTGAGACACGCGATATCTTTTCTGTTTCGTTTGTAGAGTCTGCCATCTTTCTGCCACAGCACATCTTTCTCAGCTATGCTATTATATACTTTGTGTTGCCGATGTATATCTTTCGTGAACGATACTGGGCTGGATTCTTATGGGTAATTGTTCTTATTCTTATCACTGCAGTACTGTCACCTGTATTGAACTATAACCTGATACGTCCTTTTCGGGAAAGTGTAAATTTCCCTTTGAAGCATTTTTCCTTCTTCTACTCTTTTATGGGAGGATTACGCGGCTCGCTCACGGTGGCAGGTTTTGCCGTAGCCATCAAGCTAATCAAGACGTGGTATACCAAGAAGATTGAGAACGAACAGCTCGAAAAAGAACGTGTAAAAGCAGAGCTTGAAGTGTTGAAGGGACAGATACATCCACACTTCATGTTTAACACACTTAACAGTATATATTCGCTTGCGCTGAAGCGATCGGAAGAAACTCCTGAAGCTATCCTGAAGCTGTCGCAGCTGATGCGCTATATACTAACTGAATGTGCCCGGCCCGTTGTGCCGCTCGTGAAAGAAGTAGAAGTACTGCAACACTATATTGAGCTGGAAAAATCACGTTTTGGCAATCGGCTTGATATGGCGGTGAACATAAAAGGTGATCTGGATACATCTGTAATTGCGCCCTTGCTACTGCTGCCGTTACTGGAGAATAGCTTCAAGCATGGTGCTAATGAAATGGTGGAGCAGGCATGGATCAGTCTCGACCTGCATATACAGGAGGATTTTTTGAAATTTAAATTGATCAATGGCCGCTCGGCTGATACCGACAATCCAAACTCCATTCATATAGGTTTACAAAATGTGAAGAAGAGATTGCAATTACTATATCCAAATGCGCACGATCTGCGTATTACTGAAGATGACGATACATTTGTAATCACGCTAACGGTCGCCCTGAATGCGATCAAACTGATTGAAGCATGACCCCTAAGCTACGCTGCCTGCTGGTAGATGATGAACCTCCGGCACTTGACATTCTGCAGACTTACATCGAAGCCACTCCTATGCTGGAGATTGCAGGCGCGTGTCATCATGCTATGGCAGCGTTTGAATTTATCCAGCAAAATCATGTTGATCTGATCTTCCTCGACATCAACATGCCAAAGCTTACCGGCATCGACTTTCTGCGTGCATTGCCGTCACCACCCAAGGTAATTTTTACAACGGCCCACCGCGACTATGCTGTAGATGGATTTGATCTGGGCGCAGTTGATTATCTACTAAAGCCTTATTCACTTGATCGCTTTCTCCGTGCCGTGCATCGCGCCATTAATCCTGAGCAAAAACATCAGGCCGTGGCGAACCGCGAATCCTTGGCCACTGAGAATGAACGCTTCCTCTACGTGCGTGCAGATCGTAAAATGGTAAAAATTATGGTAGAGGAAATCCGCTATATCGAGAGTCTGAAAGATTATGTGCGCATCTTTCTGCCAGAGAAACAAGTTATCACCAAGCAAACAATTACAGCGCTGGAAGAAATGTTGCCCGAGCACGACTTCATGCGTATACACCGCTCGTTCATAGTAGCGCTTAACAAGATCGACTCCTATAATCTGAATTCGGTGTTTATCGGCAAAACCGAATTGCCCATTGGCCCGCTCTACAAACATGAACTGGCCAAAAAGCTTAACACCCACATCAGACCTTAATTTAGTTTGCCAACACGAGATCTTTCAGGCACCTGATCCAAAGCGGATGATCGTTAAGGCTTTCTACGAGCTGTACTTTTTCACCACCATGCTCGTGAAATATCTCCTGGTATTCATCTCCGATTTCAATTACGGTTTCCAGGCAATCGGCAGTAAAGGCTGGCGAGAATACGAGTAGCTTCTTCATGCCTTTTCTTCCGCACTCACGAACCACTTCATCCGAGAACGGCTTGAGCCATTTCTGATCGAGCCGTGATTGGAAGCATACGGTATATTTATCAGCCGGTATATTTAGCTTTTCCGCCAGCAGGCGTGTGGTAGCGTAGCAGGTGGCTTTATAGCAGAATTTGTTTTCGTGTGTGATCTCCTGCTCACAGTCGTGGTCCGAGCAAAGACCACTATCATATACCTTGTCTACCTGGCGCTCAGGCAGTCCGTGGTATGAGAACAATACATGATCGTAATCGCTGATTGTATATTGTTTACCACGTGCCACAAAGGCATCAATAAAGGTTGGATGATTGTAATACTGGCTGATCATTTTCACTTCCGGAATCACCCACCACGATTTCATAACCCGCATTACTTCTTCCAGTGCAGAGCCGGTAGAAGCTGATGCATACTGTGGAAACATAGGCAATATTATAATACGGCTATAGTTCTTTTTGCGCATCGTCTCCAGCACATCAGGTATAGAAGGATTTTTATAGCGCATGGCCAGGTGCACCTGGTAGTCTTGAGGCAGCTCTTGTTGCAGCAGACGTTTAGCTTCTTCGCTATAGTACAGCAGAGGCGAACCGTTTTCCGTCCAGAGCTTCTGGTATATTTTAGCCGACTTTGGGGCACGGAATGGAACGATGATGAGGTTTACAAGCACTTTGCGCGCCAGCCACGGAATATCGATCACACGCGGATCGTTGAGGAATTGAGAAAGGTACGAGCGCACATCGCTCACAGAAGGGCTATCAGGCGTGCCCAGGTTAATGAGAAGAACTCCGGTTTTATTCATGATACAAATTCGCGTGCAAGTAAACGAATTGTATAACACGCTGCCACAAAAGAAGTTTCAGGAAAAAAGCAAAACGCGGCTATTTTAATATCGGTGCGCGTTTGAAAGGCTTCGTCTCGTCAAAAAGCTTGCGATAGGTGGCGTGACGCTTGGAAATATCGGCTCCTACCTGCTCTACTACAAGAATCATTTTAGGATTAAAATCACCAATCCAGTTCATTTCATATTGCACGTAGCGGCCGTCAGGCTGCAACACGTCACGGGCGTTAATGATCATGGCGCCATCGAGCCCTTTTCCCTGGTGCTCGGGCACCACGCCGAATAAAATACCAAATGCTTTTTTATTGGTTCTTCGCAGTGTGTGCCAGATAAACTTCAACTTGCCTAACCAGTCGAGCTTTCCTTCTACATACTTAAATATCTGGTTTATCTCGGGCAGCGAAAGAAAGAATGAAACCGGTTCGCCCTTATAAAATCCAAAGTATAACAGCTTGCGATCCATAATAGGTTTCATCTGTTTTACAATCACTTTCGCTTGTGCCATGGTGAGTTCAGGATTTTCGGAGCGATTAGCCCATGCCCGGTTATATACCGTCATCAGGTATTCGGGCAGTTTTTCCATTTCATCTTTTCGCAAATAGCGAAAATCATAATTCGGATCTCTCCGCGCTATATCTGCCTTTTCCTGCAGGCGTGGCGACAGCGGTCCACGTACGGTACGTGCGTACGTAAACTGATAGAAATACACCTGGAAGCCGTATGCTTCAAAGAAATCCTTATAATAGGAAAAATTATAGTTGCATTGATAGTTCGGCTCACGATCAAATCCTTCAATGAGCAACCCCCACCAGCGATCGCGGCTCCCGAAATTTATCGGCCCGTCCATAGCTTCCATGCCTTTGGATTGCAACCATGTTTTGCATTGATCAAATAACATGAACGCTGCATTACGATCGTTAATGCATTCAAAAAAGCCCATACCGCCCGTAGGCTGATCGTTGCCTTTGTGAACAATCTTGTCGTTAACGAAAGCAGCTACGCGGCCGATGGTTTCGCCTGTATCGTTGGTTAATATCCAGCGGATACATTGTCCGTGGCGGAAAGCTTTGTTTTGCTCCGGATCAAAAACATTCTCTACATCTTTATCCAGTGGACGTATCCAGGCCGGTTCATTTTTGTAGAGGCGAACCGGAAATACAATAAACTCACGCGCAAGCTGCGGAGTAGTTACTTCAATAATTTTCATCGTTGTTCAACAACTTGTGATTGCGCCGCTGGCACCACCAAATTTACACGATTTGGCAGTATAATATGGAAACGTGTTCCCATATTCAACTGGCTTGATACGGCAATCTGTCCGCCCAGTTTTTCCACGGCATTCTTCACAATATAAAGTCCTATACCGGAACCATCAGATTGCTCGGTGGCACGGTAAAACATTTCAAATATTTTAGACAGGCTTACTTCATCTATACCAATGCCGTTGTCGGCAAAGCTGATATCGGCCCGGTGGTTGTCTACCGATATCTTTACATCGATCTGCGGCTTGGTGAGGTCAAGCTGGCGATACTTTACGGCGTTCGAAATAAGATTGCGGAAAATCTCCGATATACGCCAGGGGTCACTATAAAATACATTGCCTTCGATCTTTACATTGCGTACCATCTCTTTGGCACCATCCAGGTAATTGAGATCCTGGAATGTGCGATCGATGATCTGTTCGAAATCAACCTGGCTCGTAGTGACATCCATCTTCAGGTTCTTCGAGTGACTTAACACATCACCAATGAAATGATCGAGGTGTTGCACCTTCTCACCAATGATGTCGATGTAGTCCATCGGGTTGTCGGTATTACCTGGAAGTCGCGCAAGATTTACCAGGCCCAGTATTGACGACAGTGGTGCGCGCAGATCGTGCGATACTTTATACACGAAGTTATCAAGCTCTGTATTTCGGATCTTCAGTTCTTCTTCAACTTTTTTGCGATCGGTAAAATCCACATACACGCCATATATACCGATGGTCTGGTGGTCGAGCATTACCGGCATTCCATACAGAATTACATTGATGAGCTTACCGTTTCGGGTCTTGCGAATCGTTTCTATACTCACAATGCGATTGGCAGTGATCAGATTATTGAGATCGACACCTTCGTGCACGAGTTCTTCGGGCACTATAAAATCATTTATACTCTTGCCCTTCAGCTCTTCCAGCGTAAAGCCGAACATCTCTTCGAAGCCTTTGTTTACCTGCTCTACTTTACCCATTTCGTTTAGCTGCACAACCGCCATGGGTATATTCTGGAAAAGCTGCGTGAGCAGCGTTTCATTTTTCTTGATGCGTTCTTCGGTTTGCTTGCGTTCGGTTATATCGCGGAAGATTACCTGCACGCAGGCTTCACCCTGAAATGTAAAGGGAGACGACATGGTTTCCACATCGATAATCTTTCCATCGATGCGCACGTACTTCTGCTCCACCATGGGCGATAAAATTCCACCACCTTCTTTCATTCTGCGTACTATGCGCTGATGATAATCGGGGTGCACAAAATTGAGCACATCGGTACCGATAAGTCCTGTTGTTTTTTTGCTGCCGAGTATCTGGTATGCCTGCGAATTGGCAAATACCAGCTTGCCCTGTTTATGTATAACAATGCCGATCGGGAGCCTGTCTACCAGTGTAAGATAGCGTTGTTCGCTTTCCTTCGCCAGTTCCTTTCGTTCTGTTATGTCCTGAATTACGCCACGTCTGATGATGATTCCATCAGCAAGTTGCTCGTGATTAGATCTTACTTCCACCCAGATGTTGTTTTCCTTTACCCTCATGCGCCCTTCCCAAGTCCAATCCCTTCCTTCCTTAATGCAACGTGCAGAAGATTCTTGCTGCAGCTCCTGATCTTCTTCATGTACGATAGAATCCAGCAACGCAGCATTCGCCATGAGAGCTTCCGGGGTCAATCCCAGGATGGCCTCACTGGATTCACTGACAAATGTGAATTTCGATTTACCATCAGGATAGATTGCGTATTCGTAGATTACGGCGGGGAGGTGCCTGATAAGATCCTGCATAGTTATACTGGCAAACACGTTGATGTAGAATTGACAGGGTCTTTCAAGGGGTTTGGGTTCGAGCCATGCAAGATAGCGCCATGCACCTAACAAAACAACGGCCTGTTTCAGTTTATCGGTTTTTTATACCACTCATACCGCAAAAACGAAGCATTTTCTTCGGAATCAAGTTTTTTCTGAGGGTGATCGCATCCAAAAATATTTTAGATATTTTTAGCGATGGCTAAATCATTTAAACAAGTGTTTAAAGCAGTGCTGGAAAACCCGGATACTTCGATGGACGCTGCATTCGTCTCTATACCGTTTGATGTTGAGAAAGTATATGGAACCAAGGGGCAGGTAAAAGTAAAGGCTACGTTTGATGGACACCCGTATCGAGGAGTACTGGCCAACATGGGTACTGGCTGCCATGTTATATTGGTGCGTAAAGACATTCGTGCCAGCATCGGTAAAAAGGTTGGCGACATAGTAACGGTGGAAATAGATCTCGATACTGAAGAACGCGTGGTAGACGTTCCTGACGAACTCAAAAAAGCACTTTCCAAAAACGCCGCTGCGAAAAAAATCTTCGAGTCGCTGAGCTATACCAACCGAAAGGAATATGCAAACTGGATACGCGATGCAAAAAAAGAAGAAACACGGAATAAACGTCTTACAGCCATTATCGAAAAGCTGCTCGCGGGTAAAAAGAATCCAAGCGAAAAATAATTACCAGGCTTTTTAACTTTCTGCTTCAGAATCAAAGAGCCGTCATCTTGCGAAGCCAGTGTCTCGCTTCGCGCATCGACTCAAAGTATTGAATCGTCATTACCCTCGGCTGGGCCGTCATGTCGCGGATGGTAAGTTGTGTAAATTTACTGCTGGGCATTACAATGGCGAGGAAGCGAATGCCAGCTTGTTCCATGGCGGGCATTATCTCCGTTTTAAAATGCAATACATCTTCATCCAATACCGGGCCTGCTGTACGACTATCAGTGAGCATGTGAAGCTTGGGGTAGTTTCTTATTTCCTGCTGCATGAGCTCCAGGCGCTTCTTCTGAATAAAATTATAGTGCTCGCTGTAACGCGGAACACCATTTAACGTAAGGCGGATGCATGGAATGGAATCATCCAATTCAATGGTAGCATACTCGTCTTGGTAAAAGGCTTTTACCATATTTTCAGAACTACTGAGGATCGGAGCAAATTCTGCAAAGCTCATATTTTGCTTTGGTTACACAAGTTTAGCGACAATTTACGACTCTGTAAAATTATTGGTTACACCTGTAAACCAGCGAGCTGGCATCTGTAACCTTATAATTTACGTATCTTTAGTATCTCAAAAAAAGACAAAGACGATCATGGCACTCGTTGAAATTGGCCCAAAAATCAAAGAGGTCTTTGACCTTCGCCAGATGAAGCTCACCGAATTTGCTGATTCCCTCGGCACCGTTCGCCAGAATGTTTATCGGATCTTCCGGAAGCGGCATCTTGATACCGGACTGCTGCTAAGAATATCGCAGGTGCTCGATCACAATTTTTTCCAATACTACACTCATCAACCTCAAACAAGTGCTGAGCAAATATCCGCCGGCAACTTGCCCATTGAGCAGGAAAGCGAATACCAGCGACAGCTTGAACTATCGCGCAAAGAGATCGATTACCTGCGCAAAATCATCCGGTTGATGGAAGAGAAGGCTGAGCTTATCCAGCAGATGGAGCACCGCTAGACCACCTTTATTTATTACCCAGTCGCTCTACCCGCGTAGCAAAATACTTGGTGTCGCCTCGCCACGGGAAACGTGCATAGCGCTTTATAAAATACAGGTTAACGCGTTCGCCACTGAGAGACACAGACTGCAGTTCCTTGATCAGCGCCTGTTCGTCTTTCTCTACCGAAAAATCGAACGACTCTGCTATAGGGCTTGCTCCCTTCAAAGCGCCAAACGTTTCCAGGTTAATCTTGCCCTCATAGGTTTTGAATATAACGCCCTTCTCGCTGATGCGCAGAATAGTGCCGGCTATTACACCGTCCTCATACGTTGCCCAGTATAAAACCGAAAAGGTTATCAAACCTCCCAGCACCACCACCAGCAGTATGATGCGCGTTACTTTCTTTGTAGTGCGTTTTACTTTTTCACCAAACGTTTCCATAGTCATTATACCGGTTAATCAGCTAAAGTTAATTTCTTATTCTGAATGCGATTCAAGTATATAATAAATTTTATACTCATGAATAAACCTGTCGCCTTATCTTTGCGGGCTTATGTCTAAAAAATATCACCTGGCGGTATTCGCTTCCGGAAGTGGCACCAATGCAGAGAAGATCTTTCAGCATTTTAAAGATCACGCTTCCATCGATGTTGTGCTATTGCTCAGTAACCATGCACAGGCTTATGCATTGCAACGCGCCAGGAACGCAGGTATAGAAACACGCGTGTTCGATCGCCAGCAATTTCGTGAGCAAACCGTGATACTCGATTGGTTGCAGGAAAAGAATGTAACACACATCGTGCTTGCGGGTTTTCTCTGGCTTATTCCCACCTACCTCACCCGGGCATTTCCTCATAAGATCATCAATATACATCCGGCTCTTTTACCGAAGCATGGCGGCAAAGGTATGTATGGCATGAACGTCCACAACGCCGTGAAACATGCCGGAGATACCGAAACAGGTATAACCATCCATGCGGTTGATGACAATTACGATGAAGGAAAAATTATCTTCCAGGCGTCATGCCCGGTACATACCGGTGACACTCCGGAACAGATTGCAGAGAAAGTACATGCGCTGGAGTATACACATTACCCGCGTGTAATCGAGCAGTGGATACAGAATATACTTTAGGCTTTCTTCTCCTCGCGAATGATCCACTCGAACGCTGCTGCGCGCGGAAATTCGCTAAATATACCCTGAATAAATTCGTTCGGTATAGCAAGCTTTCTTCTTTCAAGATCAATCCACGCACCATCTACTGTTACATTGGCAGCCAGCGTACCATCTTGTTTAAAGAAATTATGACGCAGGCTCCAGCGTGAAAAATCTTTTGCCGCGCGCGTTAACTCTACATCAAGTGTAATCTTGTCATCCAGGGTAATTTCGCGTTTAAAGAGGGCTTCTTCGCGAAAGAGGATGGGACCGATCTTTAATTCATCAAGCTTTTGTGTCGTAATGCCATGCTCCGATAAAAAGATCATACGCGCCATAGCACCATAGTCATAATAGGCAGAATGGCGAAGGTGGCGGTTCTGATCTATATCAGACCAACGTATCTGGATGGGAAGATTAAAAGGTGTTACCATATATTTATAGGCACAAGATATATACAATTTTACTTACGACTTCATCAGGCTGCCAATAAAGTACCAGCTCATAACAAACATACCACCTTTAGGAGCGTTCCGAATAAAAAGCCAGCCTTCTATAACCAGGAACCGTGTGGTGCACCAAAGGCACCGTTTTTAATTGACAACAGCAGTGCTATGAAGCACAACGGTGGACCTGACAGAAACAGAAGATTACAGTCAGCTAGGCCGGCCAGCAGTAAAATTATTCCAAGAATAATCCAGAGGATAACCATGATGCGGGAATTTTACAGAAATTTAAGTTGATTATGTATACCATGTTGCAAATCAAAAATATTCATCATATCGCCATCATCTGCTCGAACTATGAGGTATCAAAAAAATTCTATACCGAAGTACTAGGCTTTCGTGTACTGGGTGAATATTACCGGGCCGAACGCAGATCGTACAAGCTCGACCTTGCGTTAGGCGATCGCTATATGATCGAATTATTCTCATTTCCTGATCCTCCTCCACGTGTATCGCGCCCGGAAGCAAGCGGCTTACGTCATCTTGCGTTTGAAGTTGATAACATAGAAGAAGCAGTAAAAGCATTATCTAATAAAAATGTAACAACAGAACCCATTCGCATTGATGAATATACCGGCAAGCGATTTACGTTCTTTGCCGACCCTGATAATCTGCCACTCGAATTATATGAACTATAAATTATGATTGACATCCAACTCTATATTTCCTCATTCAATCAGCTTTTTCCCGGATTAAAAGAATTACTACCGTGGCAAATCACAGCGTCTGCATCGGTGCTGGTGGAGGAGAAAATCAAAACACTTTCATCCGAATATAGCATCCAAAACAACATCGCTATTCATAAAAATGCACGCATCGAAGAGCATGTCGTACTCAAAAGTCCGATTATTATTTCGGCCGGATGTTTTATAGGAGCGCACGCATATTTGCGGGGTGGTGTATTTCTCGGAGAAGGTGCCAGCATTGGTCCGGGTTGTGAAGTAAAATCAAGCTTTATCATGCCGCTGGCGGCACTCGCGCATTTCAATTTTGCCGGCGATTCTATTGTAGGTTCGCAGGTAAATATGGAAGCCGGCTCTATTATTGCCAATCACTACAATGAACGCTCTGACAAAACCATTAAAGTGCTTATCAACAATAAGGAGTATATAACAACCTCCACCAAGTTTGGCGCACTGGTGGGCGATAGAGCAAAAATTGGTGCTAACGCAGTGCTTTCACCGGGAACGATTCTTTTACCCGATTCGATTGTGAAACGCCTTGAACTTATTGAACAAATTCACTGACGTACTATATTGCTTATACTGCTATGTTCTCCAACCGAAAGATTATTCTCATCATTGTTCTGCTCATTACGCTAAGCATTACTGCCTATGTACTAATCGTGTATATACCTACGAAAGTAGCACAACGATCGTATGAAGGTGCCAAACAGATAGGACGAGACTTCAAAGAAGCTTTTCAGTTTACTCCCGAAGTAACCGTTAACAACACAGTTGTGCTCCAACAGCAAACGCCTATACTGGAACTTGCTACTATATCACAAAAATTTCAACATCAGTATATATGGAACAGTACGTGGTTGAAGAGCACAAAGAAAATTACCGTCACCGGAACGTTTGAGGCCAAGGCAGGATTTGATTTGAATCAGAAATTTTCTATTCGCATCAATGACGATAAAGCAATTGTTACATTGCCTCACCCACAGCTGTTATCGATCGAATCGCTGGGAGATGTAAAATCCAAAGATGAAAACGGTCTTTGGAATTGGGTGAACCCGGAAGATCGATCTAACGCGATGAATGCGTTCATCACCGATGCCAGGCGCTATGCCGAACAGGCAGAATTTGTAAAACAGGCGCAGCAATCTTTTGAGGCTAAAATTAAAGAGATCATGAAACTGCACGGGAAGGAAGTTACGATAGAGTATACCGACACAGAGAAGATAAATTTACCGTAAAAAATTTCCCACAGAACTCACAGAAGTACACAGAATAATGCCAAAAAGATTTCTGTGCAAGTCTGTGAAATCTGTGGGAGCTATTTTTATACCACTTTTTTACGGATAAGTTTTGCGTAGGTTCTGCTCACAGGGAAGCTCTTACCGTTTTGCATCTTTACCACCATACCACCGTTGAAGTGTTTTTCAATTTCCTTCAAACTGTTGATGTTGATAATGGTACTTCTGTGCACACGAATAAAGATCTCCGGATTGAGAATTTCTTCCAGCTTACCAATACCCGATGAGCTTACAAACTGATCGTTCTTGGTAGTGAGAATGGTATAATCACCGGAAGCTTCCAGGTATACAATCTCATCTACCGGCAGGTTCAGCAGCTTCTCAGACTTCTGCACAAAGATGTGCGAGTCGTACGAAGTTTTGTTTTCAGTTTTCAGGTTGCGCAGCAGTTCGCCAACATTGTTTTGCTCCATCTTCATGCGGGCGATAGCGCGTTCAACCGCCAGTTTAAAACGCTCCTGATCGAGCGGTTTCAATATATAGTCAACAGCATTCTTCTCGAAAGCCTTCAGTGCATACTGGTCGTAGGCAGTACAGAATATCACATACGGATCGTGCGTAATTTCATCGAGCACATCAAAGCCGGTCATGCCGGGCATTTGTACATCGAGAAAAACGAGATCAGGTTTTTCCTTATCTATTAACTCTACCGCGTCTTTTCCTTTGGAGCATTCGCCAATTACCTGAATATTTGGCATCTGTTGCAAATACTCTTGCAGGAGGTCGCGTGCTAACTTTTCATCATCGACAATAACACAGGTTATGTTCATGTATAATTAAGTTTTAATAAGTTACACTGCTTTACTTTTCATTTCTTCGACCACTTCCTCGTATGGTATAAAGAAGCTCACGGAATATCCCCATTCATTGGAGTGAATGCGCAGGCCTGAGCCAGGGCCAAATATACTCTTGAGACGTTGATCTGTATTCTTCATCCCTACACCACTGGAGCTGCCATCCATTACCTTTTTTGCTTTGGAGCCCAATCCATCATCTTTCACTTCAAAAAAGATCATGTTATTGAAACGCTTCACGGTAAGAATGATTGTACCGCCATCTTCTTTCGGTGCTATACCATACTTCACAGAGTTCTCAACAAGGGGTTGAAGAATCATCGGGGGAATTTCAACATTCAGGCAAGAGAAATCTACCTGCTTCACAAATTTCAACCGATCGCCAAAACGTACTTGTTGAATGCGTATATAGTTGTCAATAAAATCAAGTTCCTGAATAAGCTTTACCATCTGGTCGCCATGCGAATCGAGCGCATAACGAAAAATATCCGAGAGCTGCGTAATTACTTTTCGCGCCTGCTCCTTGCTGGAGCCAATCAGCGTGTTAATGGAATTTAATGTATTGAAAAGAAAGTGCGGGTTTATCTGCGACTTCAACAACGATATCTGCATCTCGCGGTTCTTCAACGCCAACTCGCTCTTTTCCTGCTCCTGTTTCTGCAAGCCCTGGAAGTAGCCGATCACATAATATACCCCAACGGTGATAATATACTGGTCGTGAAAGTGAAGCCCTTCCCATTTCAACAATCCTATAATGTGAGCTTTCCAGAAATCCCAACCGGCATAACCCTCCACGTAGTCTTCCAGGTAATACGACAAAGTACCCATAATGAGGAAGTGCATCATAGCACCCACCGCATGGCCGGCAACCTGGAAATATATTCTGAAACGGAACAACCAGTTGGCATAGAAGAAAATGCCAATGATGAGGATACACAATACTTCAAAAAGGTAGAGTGTATTCCAGAAGATATAGGTATTGGGGTTTTCGAGCTTCCACTCTATAAAAGTACCCACGCCGTAATTAGCGGCAAACC
>NZ_DAIQRQ010000017.1:0-19713 GCF_036786105.1 Ohtaekwangia sp. | reverse complement strand
GGGTTTTCGAGCTTCCACTCTATAAAAGTACCCACGCCGTAATTAGCGGCAAACCAAAGGCAGAGCAGCAGGTAAGCCTTTTTCCAGACGCGAGGTATTTCTTCTATAGACTTCAAGACAGGCAAATTCATAATTAAAGGTAAGCAATGAAATGCAAAACCGTTCAGGATGAATTATTGGCGATAAATCTTCAATTTAGGGGAATATCCTACGCTCGGTTTGAAACACTGGACTAAATAACCAATTTGACCGCTTATTTCACTTCGCTTATGCGATTCATCTTTGTTTTCGTACTTCTGACTTGCTGCGTAACCGTTTTTGCGCAAAAAATAACGCTTTCCGGACGGGTTGTCGATAAGGGGACAAGCGAAGTATTGCCCTTTGCATCGGTGTTCATTAAAGGCAAAGCGGTTGGCACCATTGCCAATCTTTCGGGAGAGTTTGATTTCCATTTTCCCGCGGAATACCGGAACGAGATTGTTGTAGTAAGTATGTTGGGTTATGAAAATTTCGAAGCTCCGGTATGGTCACTGGCCGATGGCAGTATAAAAACCATCGAGCTGAATAAATCTGTTACCCTTCTCTCGGAAGTGGTTGTTACCGACTCGATTCGCAAAGGCGGAGAAATATTCCGCATAGCTTTATCACGCATCGAACAGAATTTCCCGATGCAGCCTTTCCTGATGGATGGTTTCTACCGCGACATAAAAAAAGTAAATGGCACCACCATCGCCCTGCTGGAAGCAGCTGTAAAAATTTACGATGAGAATTACGCCAAACCACGCAATCCATCGAAGTTACGCGAGCACGTTAAGCTGGTAGAAGTACGCAAGAGCCTTGGATACGAGAACCGGTTTACGTTTTACTTCGATCAGAAAAATCTGCTGGAAGATCTGCTCCTCCACAACAGTATCCGCTATCACCACGACATTGCCGATGAAGTTTTCGAGAACATGCAGCGTGAAGATGATTCGTTCTATAATGATCACGAAATCTTTGTAGTGTCGTATGAGAAAGATTTCAAGCTTAAAGTATTTATTGATAAAGCTGATTATGCCATTGTGCATGTTGATTTTGAGATCAGCTATACCGGCGATAATCTGGATACACGAAGAGATGTAGTGAACACCTATATCGGCTACAAAAAGCAAATTGACTTCCGCAGGTATAATGATAAAATGTTTCTGAACTACATTACCGTTACTACGCAGGAGAAATGGAACGATATTAACACCAAAGCTCTGAAATTTGACACGGAGCTTACGCAATATTTACTTATCAACGAAGTACACCCCAACACTACCGAACGCATTCGCACCACAGAGAAGATGCGCAACTATGGCTTGCAATACCAGGACTATCCCTACAACAAAGAATTCTGGGCTAACTATAACGTGATCAAAGAAACAGCCCTTGACCGCAAGGTGATAGCGGATTTGGAAAAAGAAGCTCCGCTGGAACAGCAGTTCGAGGCAGAGTGAGAAAATAGTTGCGAGCTATCAGCTTCGAGCTGCCAGACGCGATTCCTTAAGCAACGGTTACACTACTAAATATGATTGTCTGGGTTGAAACTGGATTCGATTAACAAGCAATAAAAAAGCTCCCTGATTAAGGAGCTTTTTGAAAAGTTTCTATAAGTATAGTACGGTTTATTTCAACGCAGTAAGTGCTTCTTTGAGGCGTTTCATGGCTTCACGTAAATCGCTTTCAGACGCTGCGTAAGAGAGACGAACGCAGGCTTCATCGCCAAACGCACCACCCGGCACCAGCGATACGTGTGCTTTCTCCAATAGATACAAGCAGAGATCATCGCCGTTCTTGATGGTTTTCGTACCATCAGACTTGCCATAGAATGAGCTTACATCCGGAAAGAAGTAAAACGCACCTTCAGGGTAATTTGCCTTAACGCCTGGTATTTCTTTCAACAGGTTATATACTATATCTCGGCGCTTACGATACTCTTCTACCATTTTATTGGTTGGTGTAATATCGCCTGCTATGGCTGCCAGTGCTGCACGCTGTGCTATGGAGCAGTTTGCCGATGTTACTTGTCCTTGCACTTTATTACAGCCGTCAGCAATCCATTTAGGTGCTGCTATATAGCCAACACGCCAGCCCGTCATAGCAAAACCTTTTGCAAAACCATTTACTGTAATAGTACGCTCGAACATGCCGGGGAAGGAAGCAATACTTACTTGCTCACCCGTAAAGTTTATATGTTCGTAGATCTCGTCAGCAATTACAAGCAGGTTCGGGTGTTTCAACACTACATCTGCTATATCTTGTAATTCCTTGCGTGAGAATACGGAGCCAGTAGGATTGCAAGGTGATGAGAAGATGATCGCTTTGGTTTTTGGTGTGATGGCTGCTTCCAGTTGTTTCGCTGTAACTTTGAAATCACTTTCTATACCGCCTTTAATCATTACCGGAGTTGCTTCTGCGAGGCGAACCAATGCATCGTAGCTTACCCAGTAAGGAGAGAATACAATCACTTCGTCACCGGGATTAAGCAGCGCCAGCATCGCATTAGCGATAGACTGTTTGGCTCCGTTGGAGACTACTATATTTTCAGCTTTGTAAGGAACGTTATTTTCTTTTTGATACTTGGCAGCCAATGCTTCACGCAGATCCTGGTAGCCTGCTACCGGAGGGTATGCAAAATACTTTCCGTCATCAATCGCTTTCTTCGCAGCATCACAGATGTGCTGAGGAGTTTTGAAATCGGGTTCACCAAGGCTGAGGCTGATCACGTCAATTCCTTTCGACTTGAATTCACGTGCCTTTGCGGCCATTGCCAGGGTTGCAGATTCTTCAATCGCGTTGATTCGGTTGGAAAGTGTAGTCATGGTCGTTTTATAAAAAGCGAGCAAAGAAACGCATTATCGTTTTAAGTTGGAAGGATTGAATCCAGATTTGAAAATTTCTCATTTCAGACTATATCAGCCTGACTGAATTTCAAAAAAATGAAATCTGCTGCTGGAATTAATTGAAAAGCGTGCGGCCTGTGATGCTTCGGCCGAGCGTGATCTCATCGGCATATTCAAGGTCGCCACCTACGGGAACACCACGCGCAATAACGCTCACTTTTACAGAAAGCTCTTTTATCCGGCGGTTAATATAAAAAGCTGTCGTATCGCCTTCCATGGTAGGGCTCAGTGCCAGGATCACTTCTTTTATTTCCGATTGTCCGTGGTTCAACCGGTTTACCAGCGATTCTATTTTGAGGTCGGCAGGACCAACGCCATTTACAGGAGAGATCACTCCCCCCAGCACATGGTACAAGCCATTGAATTGGGCCGTGTTCTCGATCGCCATAACATCCTTTACATCCTCCACGATGCAAACCATGCTGCGGTCGCGTCTGTGGCTGGCGCAGATCGTGCAAAGCTCTGTGTCCGAAATGGTATGACACACTTTGCAGAATTTGATATTCGCGCGCAGGTTGCTGAGCGCATCTGTGAGAGCAAACGTATTTTCCTCTTTGGATTTGATAAGATGCAACACCAGGCGCAAGGCAGTTTTCTTACCGATGCCGGGAAGTTTTGCTATCTGGTTAACAGCTTCTTCTATGAGTTTGGAAGGATAATCCACCGGGACAGTTTAAAAGATAATGAAAGTGCCAGGAACTAACCTGACGATTACAGAATGCGGGCATCAATGCCAGCTTCGCAGATCGCTTCACGCATCGGACGAAGAAAGTCAAAAGTACCTTTCTTCACTGCACACTTTCCTTTATAGTGAATGATTAGCGTACATTGCTCGGCTTGCTCTGCGGTATGTTCACACACACGTATCAACGTCTCAATCACGTGATCAAATGTATTAACGTCATCGTTGAACACAACCAAATCCATCAGGTCGGTTGTTTCCACAGCCTCCAGCACATCAACTTCGGTTAATACTTCTTCCTGATACGCGGTTTTCATACTACAAAAGTACATTGGGAAAATGACTCATTCAAGATGGATTTGGAATTGATCTAAATTCCTGATTTTTTGCTGTCGTAAAAACTCCACAAAGCGCATGACTCCAGCACTGGTTGCCACCATCATGGTTGTTTATTTCGGTGTGTTGATTTATATCTCGGTGATCACATCACGTGGTGCCGACACCAACACCTTCTTCACAGCCAACCGGCAGTCACCCTGGTACCTCGTGGCCTTCGGCATGATCGGCTCCTCGCTATCGGGTGTAACTTTTATTTCAGTGCCCGGCAATGTAGGCAAGATCGGTTTCGGATATTTCCAGGTGGTGCTAGGCTACCTGTTGGGCTACTGGCTGATCATCGGCATATTGATGCCGTTATACTACCGGCTCAACCTCATTTCCATATACACCTATTTAGAGAAACGTTTTAATTTCTGGACTTATAAAACCGGAGCATTCTTCTTTCTGATATCGCGCACCATCGGCTCATCACTCCGCCTGTTTCTCGCAGCCACCGTGTTGCAATTATTTCTATTCGATGCATGGCACGTTCCATTCTTTGTAACCGTAGCCACCACTATCATATTGATCTGGATATATACTTTCAAGGGCGGAGTAAAAACCATTGTATGGACAGACTCTTTCCAGACTATATTTCTGATCTCGGCAGTATGTATTGCCGTGTGGCAAATATCCGATAAACTCGGCATGTCGTTCTCTGAAATGGTCAGCACCATCAAATCGAGCCAGTACGCGAAGATGTTTTACTTCGATGATGTTAACTCAACACAATTCTTCTGGAAGCAATTTCTCGGAGGTGCATTCATAACCCTTACCATGACGGGGATGGATCAGGAGATCATGCAAAAAAACCTGACGTGCAAAACGCTTGGCGATGCTCAGAAGAATATGTTCTGGTTCAGCTTGCTGCTGGTGGTAGTGAATTTACTGTTCCTTACGTTGGGTGCATTATTATATATCTATAGCACTACGAACAATATACCGGTGCCGGCTGCATCCGATGAGCTGTTCCCCCGACTGGCATTTAATGAATTAGGATTAGCGGTGGGTATTTTCTTTTTGCTGGGCATAACGGCATCGTCATACGCCAGTGCTGATGCGGCTCTGGCCGGACTCACCACTTCTTTCTGCATCGATTTTCTTGACTTCAAAAACAAGCCAGAGACCGTAAAGCGCAAGCAGAAATTTATGGTGCACCTGGGCTTCTCGTTGCTCTTTCTAATCATCATTTTAGTATTCAAAGAAATTAATGAGCGCTCTGTGATTGATGCGGTATTAAATGTAGCGGGCTATACCTACGGACCACTATTGGGACTTTTTGCCTTTGGTCTCTTTACAAGACTGCAGGTGCGCGATAAACTGGTTCCTATTATTTGCGTGCTGTCGCCGGCAATATCCTATCTGATAAGTCTCTATTCGGTTGATTTGTTGGGAGGCTATAAGTTTGGCATCGAGATACTGATTGTGAATGGCATGATAACGTTTCTCGGGTTGTGGCTTATTTCGAGAAAGGGCACATCGGTAAAAATCTAAAGAGCTATAAAAAGGAAAAGGCTACCTCAGTACGAAGCAGCCTAGACCCGATTAAAACCAACCCCACTATATCTTGAAGTGTTTGCCGAAGGGGCAGAATCACTTTTGTTTGCTTGTGTATTCAAACTCCTGTACCGCATTTCCCTTCGTCAGGCGAATAACGTAGGTACCTTGTTGTACACTGCTGAAGTCGATGATCATTTTTCGTTTCAGCAAATTCTGCGAAGTGAGTAACTCACCACTCGCATGAAAAACTTCAACTTTTGCACCCTTAAATTTCTTCTGTGTCTTTAGCACAAAGAGACTTTTGTGCTTATAAGCCGGTGTGTTTGCGATGTCATCTGCATGGGCGGATGAACTGATGATTAAGAAACCGGCAACAAGAACTTTGATAAGGGTCTTCATAAGTTATTGTTTGGAACCTCTTATTACTAACCCTGTGCCATTGACCAAATGCCTCAAATTCGGTAAAATTCGAGGGTTATTCTTACATACTATCCATTTTTGGGACGCCTTTTTCTCGGTTTGACTCCTTCTATCGTTAATTCCGTCACGGGGTTCCAGAAAACCTCGTTAAAGCGTACGATTTTATCGTTGACTACCTCCACTCCTTCTTTCTCCAGGAGTTTCTGCATTTTACTGGGCGGCTTAAAGTGATGCTTCGCAGTGAGCAATCCTTTACTGTTTACAACACGGTGTGCAGGCACATCTTTCGGGCAACTAAACATAGCCCAGCCCACCATGCGTGCACTCGATTTCAATCCCAGATATTCACCGATAGCGCCATAACTGGTTGCACGACCCGGTGGAATAAGTCGTGCTACTTCATGCACATCGCTAAAGAAATTTTTATCAGTTTGTTTCTTTTTGGTACGTGGCATATCACAGAATTTTCATCTTATTAACTTTACGCCTCTGCAATTTTCAATCAACATAAACTTTAACCGTGAAGCACCTAAATCTTTTTCTATTTTTCTTTGGTAGCTGCTTAATCTCTCTAGGCCAAAATAATCATCACTTAGTTTTTCCTGATAGCACCGGCTGGAATGTTCTGAATGAAAACCAGGAGCTCTCGTTCCGTGTAAAAATATCGCCTGAAGTTCCGGCCTATTTTACTATTGAAGGTACAGAAGACCTCAACATCCGCTTCGATACACTAGGTAACTTTTCATGGAAGCCTTCTTTCGACCTGGTAGACCGTGTAGCTAAAACGAAAGACGTTACGGTTATCTTCCAGGCTATATTGCGCGATGGCAAGAGAGAACGGAAGCCCGTAACCTTTATCGTGAACCACGTGAACCGTCCACCGGTAGTAGAAGACCTGCCCGTGTTCTATGTAAAGCAATCGAACCTGAATACGTACCAGATCGCCAATGACTATGTATATGACCCGGATGGAGATCCGATTGTAGTAAAATCTATTCAATCGCAGATGCCGGAAGGTTCGAGCCTTTCTTCTCTCGGACAATTTACATGGACACCTTCACGCAGTCAGTTTTCTTCGTTGAAAAATAACCCGCTGCAGGTTGAGTTCATCGTACAGGATCAGCCCGACAAAGCCGAGACAAAAGGAAAACTAAAAATAGCCCAAACACAACAAGACCTGCCACCCGAAATTCTGGTAGTACCCGGTGATTCACTCTTCTCCATCAAGGAAGATGAAACACTAAACCTGAAGATATATATATCAGACCCTAACGGGGATGACAACGTGCGTAGCGCCGGATTTGTATCCAGCGATAAGCGCGTGCCTGCTTCGTGCCTGAAAGAAAACACAACCCTGCAATCTGAATTTACCTGGACACCGGGATATGAGTTTGTAGACGACACCCAGAACGCAATCACAACAGAACTGATCTTCTTTGTACTGGACAAATCTAACAATCGCACCCAGCGCAAGATCCGCATCAAGGTTACCGATGCTGAAAACCTGATCAAGAAAGATGCGCACCTCTATCAGAAATACAGGAGTAACCTGGTAGATGCATTGATCCTGATTCAACAACTGGATGCCAATCAGCGAAAGCTGAATGCCGACTATAAGAAGGCCAAGAAAGGAAAGAAAAATCGCTCGATTGTAAACGCATCGTTGGGCGCTGTTACAGGTTTTACACCGGCTGTGGTAGATAATGCCGATCAATCGAAAGTAGTGTCTGCCGTGGGCGGTACTACAGTGTTAACACTCGGTACGCTAGAAGCCACAGAAGTAGTGGGCCGCTCGAAAGAGAACATCCTGGAGAAGATCAAGATTGGTATTGACATCCGGAATAAAGTGCAGTCGGTGGGAGATGAATTTGCGCGTAAATATGCGTTGAAGTCGTCTCGCAGAAGTGCCGAGTTTGATAAAGACATTGAAAAGCTGCGCTCTAACCTGAACGACCAGCGGATCGTGCTGCTGGAGTTGGACGCTTACGCTAAAAATGCCGCCAAAATTGACGACAAAGAAATAAAAAAGGTATTTGTAGATTTCGCAGACGAGCAGAAATAGAAAAAAGTTCTGCACCCATTTTTGCTGGTTTAAAGGAAAACTATACATTTGCACTCCTAAAATAAACCAGCAACACAGAGGAGTGGTAGAGCGGTTTATTGCACCGGTCTTGAAAACCGGAGACCTGAAAGGGTCCGGGGGTTCGAATCCCTCCTCCTCTGCCCAATAGCCATCAAAAGGCAAATAAAAAAACCGAAATCTTGCTGATTTCGGTTTTTTGCTTTTTAGCTGCCCCACAACCCTGTATTTTCGAACAATCTCAGCGGCACTATTGGTGACCAAAAGCGCGAAACAGTGTCGCTTGAGCAATTACATTGTTTCAATCTGAAGAAGGATATGCGAGTCGAACCTCTCGCTCGTTCACGTTAAAAACAACGTTCAAAGTCAAACATAGGAATTGGATTTAGAGAGAAGGTTGGTAAAAAATAAAAGATTCTATAAATGATATCTGCTGCTAACACGATCATCCGCGATCAGACTACAAAAGCCAGCGATTAGACTACAAGCGGGGAATTACGTCTGTTGATTTTTGTATCGTAATCATTTAAACAAATATCAATGGCACATCAAAAGGAAACTAACAAAGTATGGTTTATCACCGGTGCATCACGAGGGTTCGGACGTGTGTGGGCCGAAGCTGCTCTTCAACGTGGCGACAAAGTGGCTGCTACCGCGCGCAACCTGACAAGTATTGCTGCCCTAAAAGAGAAGTATGGAAACAATGTACTGACCCTGGAACTGGATGTAACAAAGCCTGAACAGGTGAAGCGAGCGGTGACACAAGCTCATGCGGAATTCGGAAGGCTTGATATTGTTTTGAATAATGCGGGCTACTCGCTAGTTGGCACAATAGAAGAAGCCAATGCAGAGGAGGTACGCGCTATGTACGAGACAAATATTTTCGGTGCTCTATCGGTTATCCAGGCTGCTTTACCATTGTTACGCAAGCAGGGAGGTGGTCACATAGTAGGAGTATCAAGTAATCTTGGTCATGTAACTTTGCCAGTAATCGGTTACTATTGTTCATCGAAGTGGGCATTCGAAGCGATACACGAAAGTTTGGCAGCAGAGGTAAAGGCATTCAATATTAATGTAACGATTATAGAACCGGGAGCCTATGCCACAGAATTTGGCAGCCCGGAGTCATTGAAGTTTGCAACAGGTTTGGACATCTATGCAGATTTCAAAGCTAAATTCTTCGACACGCTTAAAACCATGGAACGTGGTGATCCAAACGCAACACCGGAGGCTATATTCAAAATTGTTGATGCAGAGCATCCACCGTTAAGATTTTTTCTAGGCAGCCATTGTCTGCCCTGGGTGCGTGCTGCTTATGCGGAACGTTTGGCAACCTGGGAACAATGGGAAACTGTTTCCAACGCTGCGCAAGGCGCAACAAAATGAGCGCTACGAACAGAAATAATGTTTGATCCTATGGAACGGATAATCGATCACTAAATTTAACGAGGAGATAGGTTATCCGTTTTTAAATACTGAATATGAAAAAGGAAGAGAACGCACCGTTAAAAATTGAGTCTTTAGCACAAGGCCTCCGCCTCTTTGGCCTGCCCGAGCCTAAGCATCCGTTGATCGCAATCATCAACGGTGCACATGATCAACTCGACATGAATGGATTTCGGCAAAACCATGTGCTCAGCTTTTACAAAATTTCTTACAAACCGAACCTCAGCGGCAAATTAAAGTACGGGCAAAGCTTTTATGATTTTGACGGAGGTGGTTTGCTATTTGCATCTCCAGGACAAATTATAGGCAGCAACGACAACGAGGCCAGTGTCTGTTCTGAGTACACGCTGCTCATCCATCCGGATTTCTTTTTAGGACATCCGATCGCTAAAACAATAAAACATTACGGCTTCTTCTCTTATTCAGCGAATGAAACATTACACTTATCTGATGATGAAAGAGCAACTGTCATTTCTATATTCAAGATGATAGAAACGGAACTGAACAGTCGTATCGATGATTTTAGTCAACCGGTTGTTCTTGCTCAAATTGAGTTGCTGTTAAATTATGCCAACCGATTTTACAAACGACAGTTTATCACCCGCAAAGCGGTAAACAATGATCTGGTTCAAAAATTTGAGACACTACTGGATGACTATTTCAATAGTGAAACATCATTAAGCAAAGGCATACCCACTGTGAGCTACTTGGCTGAACATTTGAATCTCTCACCAAGTTATATGAGCGATATGTTGCGCTCGCTCACCGGACAGAGTGCTCAACAACACATTCACAATAGGCTGATTGAAAAAGCAAAAGAAAAATTATCCACTACAAATTTATCGGTAAGCGAAGTAGCCTATACGCTAGGCTTTGAACATTCACAATCGTTCAGCAAGCTGTTCA
Organism: Ohtaekwangia sp.; assembly: GCF_036786105.1. NCBI lineage: Bacteria > Pseudomonadati > Bacteroidota > Cytophagia > Cytophagales > Fulvivirgaceae > Ohtaekwangia > Ohtaekwangia sp. The sequence goes on along the minus strand of NZ_DAIQRQ010000017.1, from coordinate 9,374 downwards.
AAACAAAAACCAAACTATCACCACTGGAATTCAGAAGGACGTTCAATTGATTTAACTGATTGCTTGATGCTCAAATTTCTAGAAGGTAGCCGCAGGTAGATGGAACCCTTGAGCAGTTTAAAGGTTACTTAACCGGGTAGCTTCGGACTTTGCAGATGAGGAGTTCAATCCAATCTGCCTTAGAGGAAAGCACTAGGAATTGATCAAGCTTGACATTGTTCAGGCGATGGAAAATATCTGACAGCCTATTTATGTCTCTTATTTCATTGGTTCAAATGGAAGTGATCTTGTGGAAGTGATCTTGGAAAGGCATAAACCAATAACGTCTGGTGACGAACCAATAAATACAAAGTTAAAAGAGATCAAGAAGAAGAAAAGATGCATTTCAAGATAGAATCCCTTTTAAATACGCCAAATTCCCAATATTTTCGAAACTGGAGCCCATCCGTTGATACTCAGAAAAGGGTATGCGGATGGGCTTTTTTATTCTAATCCAACTTTTGTCCTTTATTCATGAAGAATTTTAAAGAAAAAGCAAATTTTCTCTGGTCAATCGCTGATTTGTTGCGTGGACATTATAAACAGGCTGACTATGGAAAAGTGATCTTACCGCTTACAGTATTGCGCAGGTTGGATTCGGTACTGGAGCCGACTAAAAGGAAAGTGCTTGAAACATATGAAGCCAACAAAACAAAAAAGCCTGAAATCCTTGAGCCTCTTCTAAACAGTGCTGCCAGCACAAAAACCAACAAGCTTAAGTTTCACAATCGGAGCAAGTTCGACTTTAATCAATTAGCGAAGGATCCAGCACATGTTGCAGCCAATCTTAGAAACTATATCAATGGATTCTCCATAAGCGCGAAGGAAATCATTGACTACTTCAGTTTTGAAGACCAGATAAAAAAACTGGATGAATACGATCTCCTTTATTTGATCATCAAGCGATTTGCCGAGGCGGGTGAAATCCTCAAAAATGTGGACACCATGGAGATGGGTTACATCTTCGAGGAGCTTATCCGCAAGTTCGCTGAATTGAGCAATGAAACCGCGGGGGAACATTTTACTCCGCGTGAAGTCATTAAGCTGATGGTGAATCTTCTATTTATCAATGACACGAAAATCTTGAGAAACGAGGGTGTTGTAAAGACTTTGTATGACCCGGCTTGCGGAACAGGCGGTATGCTGTCTGTTGCGGAAGAATACTTACAGAAGCTGAATGATAAAGCGAAGCTCGAAGTGTTTGGACAGGAAATCAATCCTGAGTCTTACGCCATCTGTAAATCAGACATGCTGATCAAAGGACAAAATCCTGCTAACATCAAATTTGGAAATTCATTTACGCAGGATGGTCTTGAAAAAGAAACGTTTGACTACATGCTCAGCAATCCGCCTTTTGGAGTGGAGTGGAAGAAAGCGGAAAAGTTTATTAAAGATGAGTATGCCAACAAAGGTTTTGCAGGACGATTCGGTGCAGGATTACCAGCGATAAGCGATGGGTCGCTGTTGTTCTTGCAACACATAATTAGCAAGATGAAGTCCCGCAGTGGCGGGACAGGTGGGAGTCGTATCGCGATTGTCTTTAACGGTTCACCGTTATTCAGTGGTGGTGCAGGGAGCGGCCCAAGCGAAATTCGGAAATGGATCATTGAGAACGACCTGCTCGAAGCCATCATTGCTTTGCCTGATCAGCTTTTCTATAACACGGGCATTTCTACTTACATCTGGATTGTAACAGATCGCAAAAGCAAAGAGCGAAAAGGCAAAGTGCAGCTCATTAACGCCACCGGTTCGGACAAGGAAGATAAAGACAACCCGTTTTACCTGAAGATGATGCGAAGCCTTGGAAATAAACGAAAAGAGATTGGCGATGGAACGAGCGGCAAACCAGACCAAGTCAAGACCATCACTGAAATATATGGGGCCTTTCAAGAAGGAGAATATTGCAAAATCTTTGACAACGAAGACTTCGGTTACTACCGCATCACCGTAGAACGACCCAAGCGCAATGATAAGGGTGAGATAGAAAAAGATAAAAAAGGCAACTCGGTGCCTGATGCAGACCTACGTGACTTCGAAAACATCCCATTGAAAGATGACATTGAGAAATACTTTAAGCGCGAAGTAAAACCTCATGTACCCGATGCCTGGATTGACGAAACCAAAACTAAAATTGGCTACGAGATCAACTTCACGAAATACTTCTACCAGTACAAGCCATTGAGAAGTTTGGAGGAAATACGAAAAGACATTCTCGCGCTGGAGAATGAAACTGTGGATATGATTAAAAAGGTGATTGAGGCATGAGGCGGTACGACAACTACTTGGACACAGGCAACGAATGGCTTCCGAAAGTTCCGCAGCATTGGCAAGCTGTAAAGCTGAAGTACTGCGGGCTTATTAATCCGTCCTCGCGCAATTACGATTTTGAAAGAACTTCGGATGACCTTGTAGTTTTTCTTCCCATGGAGAAGGTTTCGGAAGATGGCCAAATTACGCAAGACAGTAGAAGAGAGATTCAACAAGTTATTACTGGATTTACATACTTTGAGAGAAACGATATACTTGTTGCAAAGATCACACCTTGCTTTGAAAACGGTAAAGGTGCCTTACTGAAGGATCTTGAAACAAACTTCGGGTTCGGTTCTACCGAATTCCATGTTCTGCGACCAACTGAAAGAATAGCTAAGGAGTTTTTGTTTTACATAACTCGTACAGATCTTTTTAAAAGAAATGGAGAAGCATTGATGACCGGATCAGCTGGACAGAAACGTGTTCCTCAAAATTTTATCGAACAATTGCTCATAGGGTTGCCCCCTCTTCAGGAACAAACCGAAATCGCCAACTACCTCGATGAAAAGACCGCGCAGATCGATACACTCATTGAGAAAAAACAAAAACTGATTGAACTGCTCAAAGAAGAACAAAAAGCAATTACCAATGAGGCCGTGAGTGGTGAAGGGAAGAATTGGGAGAGGAAGAAGTTGAAGTATTTGGGAATAATCAAATACGGTCTTGGCCAGCCCCCGAGACAGTTACAAAACGGGTTGCCTTTGATTAGAGCGACAAATATCGATGGAGGCAGAGTCGTTGAGAAAGATTTAATATTTGTGGATCCAGATGACATCCCTTACGACAGAGATCCGGTTTTAAGAGAGAACGACATCATTGTTGTGAGAAGCGGGGCCTACACTGCCGATTCAGCAATCATTCCTAAAAAGTTTGAAGGCTCTATTACTGGATACGATATGGTGGTTCGAATAATGAACGCAAATCCGAGATATGTAGCCTATTGTTTATTAAGCGATGACGTGCTAATCGGCCAACTGTACCTTCATAGGTTGAGAGCTGCCCAGCCGCATCTAAACAAAGAAGAGTTGGGTGAAACATTAATTAATTTACCCTCGATACGAGAACAAAACGATATCGTTGAAAACATTGTAAATCAAACAGAGAAAATCGATGCCGTGATTTCAAAAATTTACCGTGAAATCGATTTAATGCAAGAATACAAAACGGCTTTAATTAGCGAAGTCGTAACAGGAAAAGTAAAAGTTATTTAAAAATGACACTCTGTATTGCCTGGATACGCGAATCAGCAGATGGAGAAGAATTAGTCTTTGCTACTGACAGTACCTTGACTGGCGGTGAAAAATGGAACCATGGTGTGAAGCTGTTTGAGCTTCCGCGAAAGGATTGTCTCATTTGCTTTGCAGGTGAAACATACCGCGCCTATCCACTCATCTTAAACTTGATTTCAACCATCAAGCACAATGAAAAGCTTCAAAATTCCCGGCTAGACTTGCAGGACGTGCTGTACGAAATTGCCGAAGTCTTTACGGAACTTGTAAATTCAATATTTGAGAAACCAAGCGGAGACACCGCCATCGGCTCAGAAGCGAAGTTTTTATTTGGTGGCTGGAGCTGGATGGAAAACTGTTTTCGTCTTTGGAAGCTATATTATTCACATGATGTCAAGGGTTTTGTCTACACGGAAGAGGCTCTCGAAAAACTTGGAAAGGTTTCTTTCCTGGGAGACCCGGAAGGCGACACTTCAAAAGAAGAAAAGAATATTGTAGAAATCGCCAGAAAGAAATATAAAGAAGCGCTCATTAAGAAAGATAAGTTTGATGGCAAGCTTGACATGGAACCTTTCGATGTCTTGGTTGACATGGCAAGGGACACATCGGTGCGCGAAGTAGACGGAGCGATGCAAATCGGCAAGATATACCGCAGCGGTACCAATGAATTTTTTGGTGTTTACTGGCCATCCGTAAAAGGTAAACCAACATTTTTAGGAAAGACTTACGACAAGCACAACAAGCCCGCTGTAAAATATTACGATCCTGATACTGGGTTATTGCTCGAAGATGGAATTCCAAAATGTCTCGTCAATTTGGAATCGTTTCGGGACAATGATGATTATACCTTCCTGAAAGATTGCTACTCACAAGAAGGCAATTTTCTAAAATTGAATCTTTCTCATAAAGATCGGGAAAGGTTAGTTAAGATATTCCGCGAGCACTCTTATCAGGAGTTTGTTAAGGTTGCCGAAAAAAATGAAATCCTTGACCCTGAATGATCATGTGACATATATGGATAACCCGCAGAACTCCGATATTATTTTCTATAATTCCCCGCAGGGCAATATTCACATTGAAGTACTCTACTCAGGTGAAACGTTTTGGCTTTCGCAGAAACGTATGGCTGCTTTGTTCGGTGTTGATCGAACTGTAGTGACTAAACACTTGCAAAACATTTTCCAAACCAGTGAACTGGAAGAAAATTCAGTATGTGCAAATTTTGCACATACTGCCGAGGACGGTAAAACCTATCAAACCAACTTTTATAATCTGGATGCCATCATTGCGGTCGGCTACCGCGTTAATAGCCTGCAAGCCACGCAATTTCGCATTTGGGCAACAAAAACGCTTCGCGAGTTTATCATCAAAGGCTTTGTGCTCGATGATGAGCGTTTGAAACAAGGCAGCCGCTTCGGAAAAGATTACTTCGATGAACTGCTCGAACGCATTCGCGAAATACGGGCCAGCGAACGCAGGTTCTATCAAAAGATCACAGACATCTACGAGCAATGCAGCATCGACTATAATAAAGATGCGGCTATCACTCAGACGTTTTTCAAGACCGTGCAGAACAAATTACATTGGGCAATCACCGGCAAAACCGCAGCCCAGCTGGTGGCCGAGCGTGCGAAGGCAGATAAACCGAACATGGGGCTGAAAACCTGGAAAAATGCCCCTTCGGGCAAGATCCTGAAAACCGATGTGAGCATTGCAAAGAATTACCTCGAAGAAAGCGAAATCAAATCATTGGAGCGTGTGGTGTCCATGTACCTTGATTATGCAGAAAATCAAGCTGCAAGACAAATCCCCATGAAAATGGAAGATTGGATCACTAAACTTGATGCTTTTCTGCAATTCAATGAATACCAGATTTTAAAAGATGCCGGCAAAATCAGTCATGAAGTAGCAAAGAAACTAGCAGAAGAGCAGTATGAAAAGTTTCGCGTGGTGCAGGACAAGAACTTCGAAAGTGATTTCGACAAGGAGATCAGGAAAATAAAAGCGCCAACCAAAAAAGGAAAGAAAGATGGCCAATAACTTCATTCATTCAGAGGCTACATTCGAAAGCAATATTGTCGATCACCTTTGCAAAAATGGTTGGCATTTGGGCAGCGCTGCTGATTTCAGTAAAGATCTTGCCCTTGACAAACAGGCAATTCTCACATTCGTACAATCATCTCAGTCAAAAGAATGGGACAAACTGAAACAATATTATCGCGAAGACACGGAAAATAAATTCATACAACGCCTGTTTAAGGAACTCGATCTTCGCGGAACATTGGATGTCGTTCGCCATGGAATTACTGACAGTGGTTGCAAGTTTAAGCTTGCTTACTTTAAGCCCGACAGTAATCTTAACCCGGATACCTTAGCTCTTTACAAGCAAAACAGGCTCACAGTTACTCGTCAAGTTCACTTCACTTCGAAGAGCAACAAAAGTATAGACCTTGTTCTGTCACTAAACGGCTTGCCGCTTGCCACCATTGAATTAAAGAATCATTTCACGGGCCAGGCAGTGAATGATGCAATCGAGCAGTACAAAACCAATCGTGATCCTAAAGAATTATTGTTTCAGTTCAAGAAACGGGCGCTTGTGCACTTCACCCTCGATGCTGATGACGTTTATTTTACTACAAAACTTGATTCGAGTGGCACGCGATTCTTCCCATTCAACAAGGGATTTAATAATGCTGCAGGAAATCCACCTGCAAAAAATTATGAGTCATACCGCACAGATTACTTCTGGAAAGAAATTCTGAGTGTAGACAGTTGGCTTGAGATTATCGGAAGGTTTTTACATCTACAAAAGGAAGACTTCGTTGTTGATGGCAAAAAGTATACTCGTGAGAATATGCTTTTCCCGCGATATCACCAGGTTGACGTGGTTCGTACCGTAACAGCCGATGCAAAGAGATCGGGAGCCGGGAAGAATTATCTGATTCAACATTCGGCCGGAAGCGGAAAAAGTAACAGTATCGCGTGGCTGGCTTATCGGCTAAGCAGTTTGTTCAATGAAAAGGACGAAAAGGTTTTCGATTCGGTAATAGTAGTGACAGATCGCAACGTGCTTGATCAGCAACTACAGAACACGATTTACCAGTTTGAACATAAGCAAGGTGTTGTTCAACGCATTGACAATAATTCAGAGCAGTTGGCTGAGGCAATCAAGACCGGAACGAACATTATCATTACCACTCTACAGAAATTTCCGTATGCACTCAATCATCTGGCAGAGACTCCAAATAGAAAATATGCTGTAATCATCGATGAGGCTCACAGCAGCCAGGGCGGAGAAGCGAGTCGGAAGATGACAGAAGCTTTGGCAGGTAAGAATGTAAGCCTGGAGGAGTCTGTAGACATTGAAACAGGAATCGAAAATACTGAAACTGATGAAGATGATGTTATCCGAGAGGTGATCAGAAAAAGAGGTCCCCAATCAAACATCAGCATATTTGCTTTCACCGCTACACCAAAGGCAAAAACTTTAGAAGTGTTTGGTGTTAAAGACGCGGAAGGAAAGCCGCGACCTTTTCATTTGTATTCCATGCGTCAGGCGATAGAGGAGAGCTTCATACTTGATGTATTAAAGAACTATACATCGTACAAAGAGTATTATAAGTTCACAAAGGCCATTGAAGATGATCCAGAGTTGAACAAAAGGAAAGCCATTAAGGCCATAGGTCGATTTGCATCATTACTTCCCTATAGTCTGGCTCAGAAGACAGAAGTAATGATCGAGCACTTCCGTCAGGTAACGATGAAGAAAATTGGTGGCAAGGCAAAAGCCATGGTTGTTACATCCTCGCGGAAACATGCGCTGCGGTATTACCTTGAATTTAAGGATTACATTAAAGAAAAGGGATATGTTGACATAAAGGCACTGGTGGCATTCTCCGGTTCCGTGATCGATGATCTTTACCCAGAAGGTGTAACTGAATCAGAGCTTAATGGTTTTGGGGAAAGAGAGCTTCCAGACAAATTTTCCACACCAGAATACCAGGTGCTGCTTGTTGCTGACAAATACCAAACAGGTTTTGATCAACCGTTGCTTCACACCATGTATGTTGACAAGAAGTTGTCTGGTGTAAAAGCCGTGCAAACCCTGTCACGACTCAACAGGACGCACCCAGGCAAGGAAGATACCTTTATCCTTGATTTCACTAATGATCGAGAAGAAATCATTAAATCGTTTCAACCCTACTACGAGTTGACTACTATGCCTGAGACCACCGACCCAAATCACCTATACGATCTGAAAGGACGGATGGATTCGGCAAACGTTTATTACCAAAGTGAAGTTGATGGCTTTGCCAAAATATTTTACCGTTCCGGCAACACATCCCTCAGAGATCAAGGAAAGCTTTATGGCTATATCGATCCGGCTCTCGATAGATTTAAAGTAATAGAGTCAGAAGAGACAAAAGATGAATTCAAGAAATCAATGACATCTTTTGTAAGACTATATTCATTCCTTTCACAGATACTTCCTTTTCAGGATGTGGATTTGGAAAAACTCTATACATACGGACGATTTCTACTGAGCAGGCTCCCTAAAAGCGATTACACCGATCGATTGAAATTAGATAACGAAGTAGCATTAGAGTACTACAGATTACAAAAAGTAGCAGAAGGAGATTTGGTGCTTCAGTTACAAGGCGAGTTTGGATTAAAGCCAACAACTGAAGCAGGTATCGGCAGACCGAAGGATGAAAAAGAGAGGTTATCAAATATAATCAACCTCCTAAATAATAAATACGGAACAGAATTTACAGATGCAGATAAGCTGTATTTCGAGCAGATTGAACAGGCGTTATTCGAAAATGACGAGCTTAAAGTTCGTGCGCAAAACAATCCAATCGAAAACTTTAAATACGCTTTCGAAGAAGTGTTCATTCAGACTTTAATAGACCGAATGAAAGAGAATGAAGAAATCTTTGATAAGCTGATGGGCAATAATGATTTTCGAGACGATGTGAAGGAGTGGTTGACGAAGAAGATTTATCAAAGGTTTAATGCGAATTCATAGGACAAAAATTTTAGGAAATGATAATAGATATTGCTCTAGATTTGAAAATTATCGATTGAAGAAAAGTACCTGCTATGCACGCGTTGCGATACCCCCAAAGCCTACCCAAATTTTTCCGTAACTTATCTATATTATGAATTGAACAAATGAATTTGCTCGTAAGAGGATTCTGGAAACAGAATAACTATCGGTTATGAAAATGATTTGATAGCCATCGGAACGAGTAGGTGAAGAGTTTCCCGATAAAGATCAGGGCAGGCACACCCCCCCTTCCCTTATGAAGTCTCGATAATTCAAGTATATACCTGGTGAAATCTACTTCTTCGTAGGCACCAACAATTCCCTAATATCAACATCAAGTAATCTTGCTACTTCGAAAAGAGTTTCCAACGGGGGTTGAACGTCATTGCGGCACCATCGTGATATAGTTGTTGTGTTCATGCCGAGCTCTTCTGCTAACCATTTATTCGTTCTTCTTTTCTCAACCAATACAACCTTGATGCGATTTATTTCTTTAAAAGCCATTCGTTTTATCCAAGCAGTGAATCGTTTTAATCAAATTTAGGATTTGGCAATCAAACGGAAACAGCACTCCAAACGCACTACTAAAAGTTTTTAATGCACTTTATAATGCATAATATGCATTTTTAAATTGTGCACTTAAATACATCTGTTATGCAGGATAAAAATCTCATCATTTCTTTAATCAAAGATGATTTAACTAACAACAAACTGGTAAGTGGCCTGAGTAATCTTGGGCTCAGCGC